>CP081099.1 GCA_025141015.1 Rhodobacteraceae bacterium M382
GTTTTGCGGAAGTCGGGGCAGGCAGGTCGGGGCGGGCAGATCGGGGCATCACCCCGGCAGGCGTTGCCAGACCCAAAGCCCCATCCCGGCCAGGGCCAGCGCCGCACCAAAGGGCAGGGGCCTGTCCGGGGCCAGCGCGCTCCGATCGGACAGCCGCTGCAACAGCGCCACGGTCAGCGCCCCAAGGGCGGCCAGACCCACCAGATGCGGCAGCAGCGCGGGACCGGTCAGCGCCCCCAGCCCGGCCATAAGTTTGACATCGCCCAACCCCAAGCCCGTCGCGCCCCCGCAAGTGGCGATAGGTGATCCGGATCAGCCAGAAGCTGCCGCGCCCAGCCCGGCCCCGACCAGGGCCGCAGCAGGACCACCCCCGCGCCGGGCTGCAGCGCCAGTCCCAGCGCCAGGATCAAGGTGGCCCCGGTCAGCAGATCAGGCAGGCGGAACCACATCAGGTCGCTTGCCACCAGCGCCAGCAGCCCCCAGAGCAGCGCCACATTCAACAGCAGCTCCGGGGCTGTGCCGCCCCTGGCCACCACGATTGCCGCCAGCCCCATGGCGGTCAGTTCGATATAAAGATGCCAGGGGGCCACTGCGCCGCCACAGTGGCGACAGCGCCCCGCGCAGCAGGGCATAGGACAGGACCGGGATCAGATCCGGCACAGTCAGCCGGGCTCCACAGCGCCGACAGGCCGAATGCGGGCGGATCACGCTTTCGCCCCGGGGCAGCCGGTCGGCCAGCACGCCCAGAAACGAGCCCACCGCAGGGCTGATCAGAAGGATCAGCAGAGACAGAGGGCCCGTCAGAGAGCCTGTCAGAGAGCGGGGCGCGGTATTGAACATGGCATCGAACATGGTATCGAACATGGCGGGGGCGGGTCCGGCGGTTTTTTCCTGGCCTTTGGCAATAGCGGATCGCAGCCCCACCTGAAAACCGCTATCCACTTTTACGGGAAATGTTTTATCATGGCGCCAGCACAGGGAATTCAGATGTCTTTCACAGCCGCAGCCGTTTTCCAGACCGACACACCCGGAGTCGGGAGGTGACATGCACGAGACCACAAGCGCCAAGGGCGAGCAGGGGTTTTCCCTGCTCGAACTGATGGTCGTGGTCGTGATCCTGTCGGTTCTGGCGCTGGTGATCGTGCCGCGGGTCATCGACCGCCCCGACCAGGCCCGCGCCGCCCGGGCGCAATCCGACCTTGCCGCCATCTCCAGCGCGGTGCAGCTCTACAAGCTGGACAATTTCCGCTATCCGACGACCGAACAGGGGTTGCAGGCGCTGGTCAGCCCGCCGAACGCGGAACCGTTGGCGCCGAATTGGGCCAGCGGCGGGTATATGGATCGGCTGCCCAAGGATCCCTGGGGGCAGATCTATCAGTATCTGTCGCCCGGGGTGCATGGGGATTTTGACGTCTTCACCTATGGGGCCGACGGGGTGCCCGGCGGCGCGGGGGCGGATGCGGATATCGGATCATGGAGCACGCAATAACCCGCAGGGATCTGTCGGTGGCGCGCGCGCGTCCGGGTCTGCCAAACGAGAGGCCAGACGAAAGGCCGGGACAGGCGGGGGTGACGCTGATCGAATTGTTGATCGTGGTTGCGGTGATGGCCAGCCTGGCCGCCGGGGTCAGCCTGATGGCGGGGCGCGGCGTGGCAGCGGGCGAGAGCGATCTGTCCCGCTTTGTCCGCAGCTATGAGCAGAACCGCAGTCTTGCGGTGTTGGAACGGCGGATGCGCGGCCTGGTTCTGGATCCGGCGGGCAGCCGCCAGGCCTTGAAACAGGATGGTGCCTGGGATCAGCCGGGGCGGCTGCAGCGTTGGAATGGCCGGGTGTCATATCTGGTTGAAGGTGCGCGTTCGGCCGCTTCGGATGCACCGGATATCCTGTTTCTGCCCACCGGACAGACCAGCGCCTTTGTGATCACCTTTGAGGCGCGGCAATGCCGCAAGTGACGGATGGACAGGGCTCAGATGCGACGCGGGTTGAGATCAGGGCGCGACCAACAGGGGCTGACCCTGCTCGAACTGGTAATTGCGGTGGCGGTGCTGTCGCTGGGCGCGATTGCAACCACACGGGCGATGGATCAGGCGCGGCTGTCGTTGGGGGGGGCGATGCCCCGGCTGCTGGCCCAGGTCGCGGCGCAGAACCGGGCCGAAGAGCTGCGCCTGCTGGGCGTTTGCCGGGGCGGGTGGTCTGCCCGCGCAGGTCCAGATGGGCCCCTATCCGATCACGGTGCGCGTCGGACAGCGAAACCCACCGCAGGGGGGCTGGTTCAGGCCCGGATCGTGGCCCGCAGCCCGTCGGGGCCGGGCGCGGTGCTGCTGACCTTTGTGCCACCGCAGGGGCCGGGCGGATGAGCGGATGAGCGGATCTGGCCACATCGGCAGGGCGCGCCGGGATCTGGGTCTGACCCTGATCGAACTGATCGCGGCCATGGCGATTTTTGCGCTGGTGGCGGTGATGGGGCTGCAGGCGCTGACCGGGGCCTTGCGTATGCGCGACCGTCTGGATGAGATGGCACAGGACGCGGGCGATCTGGGGCTGGGGCTGGGGCTGCTGCGCAACGATCTGTCGGCGATGATGCCGTTGCTGTTTCACCCGCCGGGCGGGGGCACCCGGTCGGGGCTGGATCTGTCCGGGAATGGGTTGGTGTTGTCCTTTTCCATTGGCGGGCAGGCGGATCTGCCCCCGGTCGACAGCCTGGGGCTGCACCGGGTCGAATGGCGGCTTGATCCGGGGCGTCAGGTCCTGCTGCGCCGGGCCTGGCCGGTGCTGACCCCGGCTGATTCCCGCGCCGCCGGACCCGAGGTGATCTATCTCACCGGGGTGCGTGCCCTGTCGGTGCGCAGCTACTGGCCGCAACTGGGATGGGTGCCCGGGGTCGAAAGCGGGGCACCGCGCGTCGCGCCTGCTCCGGGGGGGGCGGATTCGGATGGGCCGCTGGTGGCGGTGGTTGACAGCTATTCCGATACGCTGCCCGATGCGGTGGAGCTGACGCTTGATCTGGAGGGTTTTGGACAGATCCGGCTGGTGGAGGCGATACGATGAGGCGGGCCGGGACCGCAGAGACACAAGAGGCCACGCGCGGGTTTGTCCTGCTCAATGCCTTGGTGCTGGTGGCGGCATTGGCCGCGGCGGCGGCCTTTGTGCTGTCACGGGCCGAATCCACCCGCCAGCGTCAGGCCGGGGCGCAGGGCGCGGTGCAGGGCGGGCTGTATCTTGATGGGTTCGAGGCGCTGGCCCTGACCCTGCTGAGAGCCGATCAGCGTGGCGGACCGATTGACGGGCCGGGCGACAATTGGGCCCGGGCAGAATATACAGTCGATATTGACCGGGGGCGTATCTCGGGCGGGATCCAGGATCTGCAGGGGCGGTTCAACGTCAACTGGCTGGCCAACCCCGAGGATGTCGCCGCGCTGGCCGCCTTTGAACGGTTGCTGGTCGATCTGAACCTGCGCCCGCAACTGGTCGGGGTGATCGTGGCCAGCCTGCGCCCGGGCGGGGCGGCGGCCCAACAGGCCTATGCGCGGCTGCAGCCGCCGGTGACGCCGGTGGGGGGGCCGGTTCTGATGGTCGAACAGCTGCGCCAGATCCCGGGGCTGCGCCCGCGGGATTACGCGCGGCTGGCCCCGCATCTGGCGGCCTTGCCCAGCGACAGCCAGCTGAATGTGAACACGGCTTCTGTCACGGTGCTCAAGAGCCTGTTGCCCGGAGCCAAGGCCGAGGGGTTGACCCAAATCCTGAGCAACCGGGCCCGCCAGCCCTTTGGCTCGACCGAGGATTTCCTGACCCGGGTCGCGCCGGTGGTGGGCGATGCCGGGGTGCCGGAACTGGAAGAGCTGCGCTTTGGCATTGGCTCGGCCTGGTTTCACGCCGATATTGCGGTTGAGCTGGACGGGCTTATCCTGAGACGTCAAACCATATTCGAACGCAGGCCCCTGCCGTATGGGCCACAAGTTGCCTATCGGCTGGAGAACAGACCATGACAGCGCGCCAAACCCGCAGGGCCGACAAGGCCGACAAGGCCGCAGCCGCCCAGGCTGAGGCGTTTCTGCGTCTGGACGCGGATCGCGCGGATATGGCCGGCCAGGTGGTGCTGGTGCCGGGGGCCGAGGTGCTGATGCTGGCGCTGGATCTGCCACAGGGGGTGCGGGGCGCGGCGCGCGAACAGGTGGCGTGGCGGCAATTGCGCGATGACATCGGGTTGGGGCCGGACACGGTCGAAATGCATCCCTATCGCGGGGCGGGCAGGCCGGATGGCTGGACCCGGGTGCTGGTGGCGGATGCCGGGCTGATGGCGGGCTGGCGCGCACGGGTGGGTGCGGCGCGGGCGGTGCTGCCGGATTATCTGGCGCTGCCGACGGCACCGGGGCTGTGGGTGCTGGCGCTGCCACCAGGGAACGGGGCAGATACAGGATCTGACAGTGGATCAGACAGCGGGCCAGACAGTGGGTCAGGGACCATGCAGGTCCGGCTGGGCCCCGACAGCGGGTTCTCCTGCGAGGCCGGGATTGCGCCCTTGATGCTGCGCCGGGCGCTGGAAGAAGCCGTCGAAGATCCGCCCCGGGCGGTTCTTCTGCAGGGAGCCGGATCCGCCGGTTGGCTGGCGGCGCTGCTGGACGAGTATGACATTCCCCTTCTGCGGGACACGGGCGCGCTGAAGGATCATGGGGTCGACCCGCCGGATGTGCTGGCCCATGGAGAGCTGGCGGCCGATTTGCGCGCCGATCCGCGCGCGGCCCGCGACCGGTTGCATCGCCGCATCCTGCCCTGGCGCTGGACGGTGCTGGCGGCGCTGGTGGCGGTTGGGGTCTGGGCCGCGGTACAGCTGTTCGAGATTGACCGGATGGAGCGTGAAACAGCGGCGCTTCGGGCCGAGATGGACACGATCGTGCGGCAGTATTTCGTGCCCTCGGGGCCAATTCTGGACGTGCGGACGCAGGTGTCGCGGGCGCTGGCGGCCCGCCAGGCCGAGGCGGCGGCGGCCTCGGGGCGGGAATCGCCGCTGGTCCTGTTCGGACAGGTGGCCGACGTGCTGGCCGGATCCGACGCCAAGACCGATCTGGCGGTCTATACGCCGGTTGACGGGTTGGCGCTGGATCTGCGTCTGGCCGATTTTGCGGCCGTGGACCGGCTGGTCGATGCCTTTGAGACCGCCGGGATTGCGGTCGATCTGAGAGACGCCCGGGTCAGCGGTGAAACCCGCGAGGTGCGGGCCGATCTGCGGCTGCGTCCCAAGAGCGGATCCGAAACCGGGGAGGTCGGGCAATGACACAGCGGTTCATCGACATGCTGTTGCGGCTCAGCCCGCGGGAACGCGCCCTGTTGGGGCTGCTGGGGGCGGTGGTTCTGCCGGCGCTGATCTGGATGGCGGTGATCGCGCCGCTTCAGACCCGCCACGCGGCGGCGCTCCAGGCCCGGAGCGACATCCGGGCGCTGGGGAGCTGGGTTGTCGGACGCACGGCCGAACAGGTTCGGCTTGGGGGTGACATGGGCGGGGCTGCCGGATCACAGCGGGTGCCGCCGCTGGGGATCAGCGGTCTGGAACAGAGCCTGGTGGCTGCGGGGCTGCGCACGGCGGTGAGCGAATTGGGCGGGCAGGCGGATGGCCGGATCGAACTGCGCTTTGACAGGGTGCCCTTTACCGATCTGGCGGGCTGGCTGTCGCACTCGGATCCGGACTGGGGGTATGACATCACGGCCTTCCGGCTCGAGCGCGGTGAAGAACCGGGGCTGGTCGCCGTCGATCTCACGCTCGAGCCGCAGGGGTAGCCGGGGATGCGGGGACTGGAGGTCCGCTCAGCGCAGGGATTTGAGCTGAACCGCGATGCTGGCCTGGCGCCCGGCGACGGCGCCCAGCGGGTCCAGCTCGGGGTCATTTTTCAGCACTTCGGAAAAGGCGCTCTGGGCCTGGCCCAGATATTGCCGGCCCTTGGTGCTGTCGCCACCGGTCAGCGCGGTCAGCCCGAGTTCGTGATAGGAGGTGCCCAGCACCGCCAGCGCAGCGCTGCGCGCGGTGCCGCTCTGGCGCTGGCTCAGCGCCTGGGCCTGGGTGGCCGCCTGACCATAGGCACCGCTGCGCAGCAGACTATGCGCATATTCCAGCTGAAGCCGGTCGCGCAGGGGGCCTGCCTCCTGCATCATCTTGGCATAGAGCCGGTTGGATTTGTCGTAATTGCCGGTCTCAAGCGCCGAGCGCGCCGAGGTGTAATCGCGGCGGAACCCGTCGGATCCGGTGCTTTGGCCGTCATCACAGCCAACCAATGCCATCAAGAAAACGCCCGCGAACGCGGGTTTCAGAAACTGTCCTGCCATCATGACCTGCTCTTTCGGCTGTCTTTTCTTTTTCATACACGTACCATGACGCCGCGTCTGCGTCTATCAGCGTGCGCGATACCCGTTCAGAACTGTTGCCCGGAGGTTGCTGCCTGATGCGTCTGCTTGCCCTGCTCCTGACCTGTGCCTGTCTCGCCGTGGCGGGCTGGTTCGGATATGACCTGTGGCAGCGGCTGCAGACCCCACCGCCCGCGGTGCCGACATTGGCCGCGGCGCTGCCCGATGAAACCGGTGCCCAGCCGGACAGGGCGGGCCAGACCCGGGCCTGGCCGAGCTTGTTCGGCACCCGCGACGTCCCCGAACCGCAACCGCCGCAACCCCCCGCGCCGCCGGCTCCGCCGATGCCACCGATCGACAGCCTGGGCTATCGGCTCAAAGGGGTGGTCAGCGCCGAAGGCGGCAATTGGGCCATTGTCACCCATCCGACCGGAGATGTGATCCTGAAGCCGGGAGATGACCTGACCGAGGGCATCCAGGTGGATGAAATCGACGACCAGGGCCTGTGGCTGACCCGGGGTGGGGATCGGGTTTTGTTGGGATTTGACGCCCCGGCCGGGCAATGAGGTCTCACCGGGTACGAAGACAGGTGCTATTTACTTTGTGATAGGGTAAGCTGTGCCCCAGAATAAGAAACGAGCGGTTGATCCGATCAGGTAAAAATACCGGCGGGTCATGATTGAGAATGAGCAGGCCATGCAGTTTTTCAAACGCCTTCGCGCCCTTGTTGTGGCCCTGATCCTGACCGGAACAGGGATGCTGGCGACGAATTCCCCCGTCCAGGCCCAGGTCGCCCTGGACCTGCGCGACGCCGATCTGCGCAGTTTTGTCCAGATCGTCTCCGAAGCAACCGGGCGCAGCTTTGTGCTGGATCCGGCCATTCGCGGCACCGTGACGGTGCTGGCTCCGCGGGAGATGTCTTCGGCGGCGCTCTATGAGGTGTTCCTCAATGTTCTGGAGCTCAACCGATTGGCCGTGGTTCAGGGCAATGGGGCGGATCGGATCGTGCCGATGAACGTCGCCCGAGAATTGGCCCCCGGAGAGGATGGCGGAACCGGTATCATCGGGGCCGATGGCTATGAAACACGTGTGATTTCAGTACGCTACGTGTCACTGAGCGAGATTGTCGAAGTGGTGCGGCCGCTGTTGCCATCCGAAGCGGTGATCACGCCGGTGCCGGCTGCCAATCTGCTGATCCTGTCCGACCGCGGGGCCAATTTCCGCCGCATCGAACGGTTGATCCAGCGTCTGGATGTGCCGCGGGCGGAACCGGTCGAGATGATTCGATTGAACAATGCCAATGCCACCGAAGTGCAGCAGGTGATCCAGTCGCTGGGGATCGTGCCGCAGGGGGCCAGCGTGAGCGTGGACCGGCGTTCGAATTCGCTGGTGGTGTCGGGATCGGTGGCGCTGCGCGAACAGGTGCGGACCCTGTCCAACCGGCTTGATACCCAGGGCGGGCGGCTCGACAGCCGGGTCGAACAGCTCAACTATGCCGAAGCGGCGACGCTGGCAGATGTGGTGCTGCGCAGTTTTTCCCAGGACCAGCGCGGCGACGAACAGGCGATCCGTATCGTGCCGGAACCGCGGACCAATTCGATGCTGATCACCGCCCCGTCAGAGACCATGCCGCATATCGTGGCGATGATCCGCCATCTGGACCGGCGCCCCGTGCAGGTGCTGGTCGAAGCGGTGATCTTTGAAATGTCGGTCCAGGGGTTTTCCGATCTGTCGGTGCAATTTGGCGCGGTGCTCAACAATGCGGTTGTGGGCGGGGCGCAATTCACCCTGGAAGGCCGTCCCAGCCTGACCAGCCTGGTGTCGAGCGTGATCAATGGCACGACCCCCAATGCGGGTCCCGGTGGCATTCTGGGCGGGGCCAAACGCAATGGGGACAATGGCTTTGTCGGCCTGTTGACCGCCATTGCCGCGACCAACAGCACCCGGTTGCTGTCGACCCCGTCGATCATGACGCTCAACAACCAGGAAGCTGAAATCGTGGTGGCGCAGAATGTGCCCTTTGTTACCGGATCGTTCACCTCGACCGGGGATGGCAGCAATCCGGAAAACCCGTTCCAGACCATCGAACGTCAGGATGTGGGGCTGACGCTGAATGTGACGCCGCAGATCAACGCCGATGAAACCGTGCGCATGATCATCAAACAGGAAGTGTCGAACCTGACCAATACAACCTCGGCCTCGGGCGGCGAAATCACCGCCCGGCGCGCCCTGTCGACCACGGTGTTGGTGAGCGATGGCAATGTTGTCATGCTGGGCGGTTTGCTGGAAAATGGCTCGGGGGCGGTCAGCCAGAAGGTGCCCGGCCTGTCGAATCTGCCGTTGGTGGGCGGGCTGTTCGAGGGCAAGAATGCCGAACGCGATCAGCGGGTGCTGCTGGTGATGCTGCGCCCGCAGGTGGTGAATTCGGATGCCGAAGCCGAACGTCTGACGCGCAAGGCGGCGCGGGATGCGCGCAACGCAAGCCTTGCGGCACAGCCGATCGATAGTGGAAGATACCCGCGTGCGCCCAGTCAGGCCCTGCCGTTTGACGGGGCAAACCTGAACCAACCCTTTGATGCCGGATTCATCGATGACCTCGCCCAGAGCCGAAACTACCCGCCGCTCCCGACCCGGCTCCGGTTCGACGGACAGTAACGCGCGGCTGCCCTTTGCCTTTGCCCGTGACCAGCAGGTGATGTTGGAGGACGGACGGCTGATCGCCGGGCCCGGCATGACCGTGCTGGGGCTGAGCGAGGCGCGCCGCCGCGCGGGTCAGGCGCTGGAGATTGTCGAGGAAAGCCAGGCCGGATTTGAAGCGGCGCTGACACGGCTGTATCAGCGCGACGAAGCGGGCGAGGGCGAAGGTCTTTCCTTTGATCTCGAAGATCAGGGCCAATCCACCCGCCAGCGCGACCTGTTGGAAGACACCGAGGACGCGCCCGTCATCCAGTTGGTCAACACGCTGTTGCGGCGTGCGGTGTCGGCCGGGGCGTCGGATTTGCATGTGGAACCGCATGAGGAGGGGCTGCGAATCCGGATGCGGGTGGATGGATTCCTGCAGACCACGATGGATCGTTCGGATGTGCCGGTGCGCAAGATCGTCTCGCGGCTCAAGGTGATGGCGGGGCTGGATATTGCCGAAACCCGCCTGCCACAGGATGGCCGTATCCCGCTGCGTCTGGGCGGGCGGCTGATCGACACGCGGGTGTCATCGCTGCCGGGCAAATATGGCGAACGCATCGTGCTGCGGATCCTCGACCGACAGGCGGGGCTGCGGGGGTTGGATCAGCTGGGGCTGTCGCCGACACAGGTGGGGCTGCTGGAACGGCTTTCGAGCCTGCCCAACGGGATCATCCTGGCCACCGGCCCGACCGGGTCGGGCAAAACCACGACGCTGTATTCCCTGCTCAAGCTGGCCAATAGCGAAGAACGCAATATCGTCACCGTCGAAGACCCGGTGGAATATGATCTGAACGGCATCAGCCAAAGCCAGATCAACGCCGAGATCGGCATGACATTCGCCGCCGGTCTGCGTGCCACCCTGCGCCAGGATCCGGATGTGATCCTGGTGGGGGAAATCCGCGACAGCGAAACCGCATCCGTGGCGGCCCAGGCCTCGTTGACCGGGCATCTGGTGTTTTCCTCGCTGCATGCCAATGGCTCGGTCGGGGCGGTGGTGCGGCTCAGGGATCTGGGGCTGGACAATTTCCTGATCGCCTCGACCCTGCGCGGGGTGATTGCGCAGCGGTTGCTGCGGCGGCTGTGCGAGGCCTGCAAACAGGCCGCGCCTCCCAGCCCCACCGAGGCGGCGCATTTCACCCGACATAATATGGCCGTGCCGGATCGGATTCATGCACCGGTGGGCTGTCCGACCTGCGATGGCAGCGGCTATGCCGGGCGGATCGGGGTCTTTGAGATGATCGAGGTGGACGAGGCGCTGCGCACCGCCATTGACGACGGCGTGTCGGAAGGCGCGCTGAAGCAGATCGTGCTGAGCGAAGAGGAAACGCTGGTCGGTCAGGGGCTGATCGAAGTGGCGGCGGGCCACACCAGCCTGGCCGAAACCCTGCGCGTGGTCGGGGATGTGGCGTGAAGGCCTATAGCTATATCGCCTATACCGACACCGGCCGTCGCAAGCAGGGCACGGTGGTGGCCGAAACCGAAATGCAGGCCGCGCATATGCTCAAGGACAAGGGGCTGTTCGTCTCGGACCTGAACGACAAGGGCGACGCCCGGAGCCGACAGACGGCACGGGCAGAGGGGCGCTCCGGGGGGTGGTTTGGCAGCCTGCGCGGCGGTTTGCGGGGGCGGCTGAATGCGGATCTGCAGATGGTTCTGACCCGGCAGATGGCGGTGCTTCTGGGTGCGGAGCTGCCGGTCGAGGCGGCGCTGGATGCGGTGCGGGCCTCGGGGCATACGCCGGTGATGGACGGGGTCGTGGCACGCACCAAGGTGGCGCTGCTCGAAGGCAGCCCGGTGTCGGATGCGCTGGAACAAAGCGGCGCGGGCTTTCCGCGCTATTATATTGCCGCGCTGCGGGCGGGGGAAAATGCCGGGGATCTGGCGACGGTGTTTGCCGAACTGGCCGATCATCTGGAAGATGCCGGGGCCGACCGGGCGCAGATCTCGACCGCGCTGGTCTATCCCGCGTTTGTGGCGGTGGTGTCGTTGTTGGTCTGTGCCATCCTGATGACCAGCGTCGCCCCCGAAATCGTTTCGATGTTCGAAGTGTCGGGTCGGCCCCTGCCGGAGCTGACCCAGGTGGTTCTGGGCATCACCGACTGGATCCGGATGCATCTGGTGGGGCTGGCCGTGGCGGCGGTGGCGCTGGTGGTGGGGAGTGTCGCCATGGCGCGGGTGCCCTGGCTGCGGGTCCGGCGCGATGCGGTACTGTTGCGGCTGCCGCTGGTGGGGCGGCTGATCCGGCGCGGGGCGGCGGTGCAATACCTGCGCACCCTGGCGCTGGTGCTGACCAGCCGGCATGCGGTGCTGACGGCCACCGAAAGCGCTGCGGGTGTTCTGACGCTCGCGCAGTTCCGGGCAGAGGCGGAGCAGGTGTCCGAGGCGGTGCGCACGGGCGAAAGCCTGTCCGTCGCACTGGAGCAGCTGAGTTTTATTCCGGCGGTGGCGCGGCAATTGGTGTCGGCCGGCGAGATGTCGGCCCGGCTGGCGCGGATGACCGAACGCAGCGCGGTGCTGGTGGAAAACACGCTGTCGACCGAACGCAAACGCATCGCGGCGCTGCTGGAGCCGATGCTGATGATGCTGGTGGGCGGATTTGTTCTGGTGGTGGTGCTGGCGGTGCTGTTGCCGATCTTTGATCTGCAGGCGATGGTCTCGGTCTGATCCCAAGACACGACACGACAGCCAAGGAACATGTTGGCAGGTAACATGTTGGTTTCCAACAGGAGTCGCAGGCGCGCGCGCGTGTGCCTGCCCAGTCGAAATTTTATCCTGTAATCTATATTATGGTAAATCATGGAGAAATAATCACCTCCCGTCACAGGCACCGGGTCAACCCTGTTCTGGGCCGTTCCTGTTGGGGCTGGGGTCCTGCAGATGCCCTGTGGCCCGGTTCTGGCCCGGATCTGGCCCGGATCTGGCCCGGATCTGGAGTGGCTCTGGTGTGGTGGGTCGCTCACCGGGGCCAGACAGGCGCAGGTCCGGGTTTGCGCGCCGTGGAGCTGCATGCCAGGCAGGAAGCGGTCTTATAGCTGAGTCTCTAAGATCACTTTTGCGCCTAAATCGGTCGGTTTTTCTGAATTGAGAGGAAATCCGTCCACACTTTCGTCATACTCATCCCTGAGTTTGCAGATTGATTTCCAACAGGGCTGCGGTCCTGACTTTTATATATGAACACGTCTAGGGGGCGGATATGGCGACGATTAATGGTGATGGTGGCAACAATGATCTTGTCGGTACCAATGGTAATGACACGCTCAGCGGACAAGGCGGCAATGACACACTGACCGGGTTGGCCGGCAATGATCTGCTGTCCGGCGGGGACGGCAGCGATTTTCTCGTGGGGCGCGAGGGCAATGACACGCTGGATGGTGGCAATGGCACGGATGAGGTCCTGTATTACCGGGAAACCGGTCCCAACGGGGTCAATGTCAATCTCGAAACCGGGCAGGCCACGGACAGCCATGGCAATACCGACAGTCTCAGCAATATCGAACGGGTCTATGGCACCAGCCACAATGACACGCTGACAGGGCGGGATGGCGTCGGGGATCTGCTGGTCGGGCGTGGTGGCAATGATGCGATCAACGGCGGTGGGGGCAATGATACCCTGGTCGGTGGTGCCGGACAGGATGCCTTCAATGGCGGTGCGGGCAACGACCTGGTGGCCTATGAGATGGAGACCGGATCCAGCGGGGTCAGCGTCGATTTGCTGGCCGGTACCGCCACAGACACCTTCGGCAATACCGACACGCTGACATCGGTCGAATATGTGCTGGGCACAAAGCGCAACGATACGCTGCTGGGCACCAATGTGGACGGTGACCGGCTGTTTGGCGACGATGGGGACGACTATATTGACGGGCGTGACGGCAACAATCTGATCTATACCGGCAACGGCAATGATCAGGTGGTGATCGGCACCACCCAGACCGATGCCCGCGACACCGTGGTGATCGACGGGCGCGGAGACAAGATCATCACCGGAACCGGTGCCCAGGGAACCCGGTTTGCCCATCATATCGTTTTTGAAAACGACAGTGCGGTGACCGTGAACCTGGCCACCGGCATCGCCACGGCCGACGGGCTGACTGTGGATTTTTCGTCGGCGCTGTTTTTTCTGGAACTGGGCGGCACCTCGTTTGATGACCGCCTGACCGGGGGCAACCCGCGCCATGATTATCTGGAATGGTTCGTCGGCAACCAGGGCAATGATACCATTGATGGCGGATCGGGGAACTCCAACACCATCGTGTATGAAGACGAAGTCACCATCGGGTCGTATAACCACACCTTGGGATTTCACCAGTTCGGGGATCGCGGTGCGGTGGTCAACCTGGCCACGGGGACGGCCACCGATACCTTTGGCGGCACGGATACGCTGATCAATATCGATGATATCCGGGCCACCCGATTTGGCGACCAGCTGCAGGGCAGCAGCGGTGATAACCGGTTCTGGGGCCTCGCCGGTGTGGATACGATCAACGGCGGCGACGGCACTGACAGTATCCTCTTTGGCGAGGATTACCTGACCGGGGGCACCGCTGGTGCAGTGGTCGACCTGGTGGCCGGGACGGCTGTGGACGGGTTCGGGGACACCGATCGGCTGATCAGCATCGAAGACGTCTATGGCTCTGAGAATGGTGACAATTTCACCGGCAACGGCGGCGAAAACCGCCTGTCGGGCCTGGGGGGCAATGACACGCTGGATGGCGGGTTCGGCAATGACATCCTGCTCGGGGGCGATGGCAACGACCTGATCCGGGGCGGCGGCAATGACGACGAGATCTGGGGCGAAGCCGGCAACGACACGCTGGATGGCGGCGCCGGGGGCAACGACCTGATCCGCTATTTGAACGCCACCGGTCCGGTGACCGCGAATCTGACCACGGGCACCGTGACCGACGGGCTGGGGTCTACCGATACGGTGATGAATGTCGAAAACGTGCATGGGTCGGATTTCAACGACGTCCTGACCGGGGACGGCGTGGCCAACCGGCTGGCCGGCTTTGAAGGCGCAGACAGCCTGCAGGGCAATGGCGGCAATGACATCCTGCTGGGGGGCGACGGCAACGACTCCATCCAGGGCGGGGGTGGCAACGACGAAATCTGGGGCGAACTGGGCGATGACACGCTGGATGGCGGCGCGGGCTTTGACATGGTGCGCTATCGCAGCGCGCTGGCCGGGATCCGGGCCGATCTGATTGTCGGAGAAATCCAGGACGGCAGTGGCGGCACCGATCTGGTGTCCAATGTCGAAGAGGTCCACGGATCGGATCACAACGATATCATCCGCGGGTCGGATGCGGCCAACCAGCTGGTCGGCTTTGACGGCGATGACACGCTGGAGGGCGGTGGCGGAAACGACGTGCTGTCGGGCGGGGCCGGTGGCGACAGCTATTTCTATTATGCCGGAGATCAGGTTGATACCATCAACGATCTGGGCAGCAGTTCGGGTGGCGCGGACACCGCCTATGTCATGAGCTATCGTTCGGAAAACGCCAATGTGGTCCGGCAGAACCCGGCCGATCCGAACAACAAGGCGATCGTGCTGGACTTTGGAGCCGACAAGCTGGTTCTGGCCAATACCCTGGACGGCAGCGACCCCGGCGCCATCGAGCGGGTGGTCTTTGGCGATGGCGAAGTCTGGGACCAGGCGACACTGGTCTCCAAGATCGGCCAGATCCTGATCCCGGCGTCGACCAGCCCCAGCGCCAATGACGATTCCCTGAACGGCACGCGTCTGGCCGACACGCTGTCAGGTCAGGGTGGTCATGACATCATCACCGCGCTGGATGGCAATGATGTGCTCAATGGTGATGCGGGCAATGACACCCTGCATGGCGGCACGGGTGACGATACGCTGAATGGCGGGACGGGCAATGACCGCATGTCCGGCGGCGACGGTGCCGACCGGTTTGTCGTGACCCTGGGCATGGGACAGGATCGGGTCACCGATTATGACGCGGCGGTCGATCAGCTGGATCTGAGCGCGCTGAGCGCCTCGGAGCAGGCGGCCATTGTCGTGACCACCGACGGGGACGGCAACGAGGTGCATACGCTCAGCGATGGATCCTCGATCACATTGGTCCCGGCCCCGGTCAACCATGCGCCCACCGGCGCAGTCACCATCAGCGGCACGGTCCGGCAGAACCAGACCCTGACCGCAGAGACCGGGACAATTGCCGATTTCGACGGGCTGGGCACCTTTCAGTACCAGTGGCTGCGCGATGGCACCGAGATCAGCGGCGCCAACAGCCGCACCTTTGGTCTGGGCCAGGTGGATGTGGGCACGGCCATTTCGGTCCGGGTCACCTTTGGGGATGGTGGGGGAACCACAGAAACCCTGACCAGCACGCCAACAGCGTCGGTCGAGAATGTGAACGACGCCCCGGTCGGTGTGCCGGTCATCATTGGCGGTGCCACCGAGGGCACTCTGCTGCTGGCCGATGCGTCGTCGATCACCGATGCGGACGGGCTGGGCAGCTTCAGCTATGAATGGCAACGTGATGGCACCCCGATCTCCGGGGCCACTGGCGAAAGCTATACGCTGACCCATGACGATGTGGGGACGGCCGTTCGGGTTCGGGTCATCTATACCGATGCTCAGGGCACCGAAGAGAGCCTGAGCAGCACGGCCACCTCGACCATCGCCGGATCAAACCTGGAGCTGACCGGGACCCCGGGCAATGATGTGCTCACCGCCAATGGTGGCGATGACACGATCCGGGGGCTGGATGGCAATGACCGGCTGGTGGGGCTCGAAGGCAATGACCTGCTGGAAGGCGGTGACGGTGCGGACATTCTCAATGGCGGCGACGGGGATGACACCATCATCGGCGGCGCGACCGAGGATGACCTGCGCGATGTGGTCTATGCCGGGGCCGGGGATGACACCGTGGATGCGGGGGCCGGAAACGACCTGGTTTTCGGGCAGGATGGCAATGACACCATCGCCGGGGGGGCCGGCGTCGATGAGCTGCAGGGCCAGAATGGCAATGACGTGATCACCGGGTCGTCCTTCTCTGATCTGGTGTTCGGCGGCGCGGGCGATGATTTCGTCAATGGCGGCTTTGGCCATGACCGGATCAACGGCGGCAGCGGTGCGGACAAGTTCTTTCACATCGGGATCCTCGATCATGGATCCGACTGGGTGCAGGATTATGCGTCCTCCGAGGGCGATGTGCTGCGGTTTGGCAACAGCGCGGCATCGGCCAGCGATTTCCAGGTCAATTTCAACCACACAGCCAATGCTGCGGGCGAACGTTCGGGGGATGATGCCGTGATGGAGGCCTTTGTCATCTACAAACCCTCGGGTCAGATCATGTGGGCCCTGGTCGACGGGCACGGACAGGATGCAATCAACATCCAGATTGGTGGCGATGTCTTCGACCTGCTGGCGTGAGACCAGGGAGCACCGCCGAAACAGGCCGGTACCGAAATAGCCGGTGACAGAACAAATGGGGCGGAGGGATACATCCCTCCGCCCCATTTCAATACAGAGCCGATCTGAACCGGCCCGGATCAGCCGAGCAGATCCACGCCCGGACCCGCCATCCCCGCAATATCGAGCCACAGGTGATCCTGTGCGGCGCCGTCCACCAGGGCCCAGACCACGAACCCCGACGGCACATGCGCGATAAAGGCCTCGGCCACATCCGCATCTCCGGGGCGCGCACCATCGACATGGCCGGCATGGGCAAAGGTGACGCGGAAGTCGTCCGCGGTGGCCCCGTCCAGACCAAACCACAGGATATCCCCGTCTTCGGCCGAATAATCCTGTAGCCAGTCCGAGCCATGGCCCCGAACCCCGGCATGATAGAAGGTATCCGCACCCGCGCCGCCATTGATCCGGTCATGGCCAAAGCCGCCGTTGATGAAATCATCGCCGTCGCCGCCAAAGATCAGGTCGGACCAGGCCGATCCGGTCAGCACGTCATTGCCCCCCTGGCCAAAGATCTCGTCCACACCGCTGCCGCCGACAACGGTGTCATTGCCTTCCTGCCCATAGACCAGATCATTGCCCGCGCCCGCATCGACGCTGTCATCGCCAGCCCCGGCAAAGATCCGGTCACGCTGATCCTCGTCCCCTGGCCCGCCGACAATGGTGTCATTGCCCGCACCGCCATTCAGCAGGTCCCGGCCGGTGCCGCCATCAATCAGGTCATTGCCGTCCTCGCCACGCAATGTGTCATTGCCCAGACCACCGTCCAGCGCATCATCCCCCGCGGTCCCGGTTTCGGCCCCGTCATAGAACCCGCCCCGGATCAGGATATCATCGCTGCCAAGGCTTTGATCTCGGAAATCAAAGCGCTCGACCCCGCTGGTCCGGTCGCTGCCATCGCCCCCGGTCACGGTGATTTCGGACCCGTCGTCGTTAAAGGCAAAGGTGAAGGCATCAAAATCGCCGTCGAACCAGGCCGCATCCGTGCCCGCGCCGCCGATCAGCACATTGCTGCCCGATCCGCCAAACAGGAAGTCATCCCCTGCCCCGCCATCCAGCGTATCATCCCCGCCCGATCCCAGCAGACGGTCGATCCCGTCCGATCCGGTGATGGCATCATCACCCGCCAGCCCGTCCACCTGATCGGGGCTGCTCAGGATTTCGGTATCATCGCCATCAGTCAGGGGCCGGAACGGCAGCGGACTGTATCCTATCTCGCGGTTGACGGAGTGCCAGCCCGTCTCCTCGGTGTATCCGTCAGCCCACCAGCTGAACACTGTGTTGCCATCGCCATAAACCTGTACCCGCGGGTTGTAGAGATAGTAATCTTCGCCTTCAGTGGCGATGGCGGTTTCCGGTCCCATCGGGGCACCATTCGCATCAAAATACTGCACGAACAGAGTTTCCTCGGCCGTCTCATAAGTCCCGCTCTGGCGCAGGACGACGACCCCTCCGTCCGGCAGCAGCGCCGTTGCATCATGGGTTAATTCCCAGAACGGCATCTCGTTCACCAGGGTCAGATCGCTCAGGGCGCTGCCATCGGCGGCAAAATGTTGATACAGCACCCGTACATTGTCCGCCTCGCTGTAGATCAACACCCCGAAACTGCCGTCGTCAAAGACCTGCACATCCTGCAGGTAAGTGTAATAATATCTTCCCCCAAAATCCCCCAGATCCGACAACTCCAGGACCGGGCCCGGGGTCCCATCCGCGGCAAATGTTTCACCGCGCAACACATAGCTGTCTCCGGAATTTCCCAGCCACAAAAGCATCAGTTCGCCATCAGGCAGAGCGGTGAGCTGTGTGTTATAGGCATTGACACCCTCCGGGAGCGGCACATCGGCTCCAAAGGCAACCCCGTCTGCGGTGGTGCGCACCAGGCGGCTCACATTCCCGAGATAATTCATGTCCTCGTCAAAAGCCGGGACTGAGTCCACAAAGGCAAAACCGCCGCCGTCAAAGTGGGCGAAACCAGCCCAGTCAATGTTGTAGGCATCCCCAGACGACAGGGTCACCGGATCACTGACAGCGCTGCCATCGGCGGCGACATGTACCGCTGATAGATAATGCTGATCAACGTCCTGATAGCTGCCATATTCATTTTCGACCGTGACATAGGTTGCCGTCTTGTAGAACAGCGCCACAGTGCCATTGGGCGCGGTGGCAAATTCAAGCGGCCAGAACTCTATCGAATGCCCCTCGGGCACCGGCAGGGTGACCTGGGATTGGGCGGCATCGCTACCCGGGGCAAAGACCTCCAGGACAATGTCGCCGGATCCGGTGTCATATAGCCGTGCCAGATCCCCGGAGGGCAGCAGGGTCTCGGCCAGGGGAGTCAAAAACGAGTCGCGGGTTGTCAGAGGATGGGTTTCCTGCAGAAACAATGTGTTGGTCATCTAAACACCTGTAAAAAAACAACGAGAATACCCCAGTGTAGCAGAGATTTTGGTTCCTGATAGGTGCTGGGGGGCCAATTCCGAGGGCGGCGGATCGTTGCAGTTCTGGAAATGGACCGTTTTGCAAAAACTGCATCAAAAGTTACAAATTTTCGGAAAACTGTACTAAACTGCCGTAACGTTAAGAAGAAGTTAATTATATGTTGAACAGGGCGGCTGAATAAAAACCCGCTCTGAGGGGGGTAAAAATGGCCAAGATTAAAGGCACCAATGCAAATGATACACTGCCCGGTACCGCTCTGGATGACGATATCACCGGCAAGCAGGGCGACGATCTTCTTCAGGGTTTGGACGGCAATGATGACCTGAAGGGCCAAGAGGGCAATGACCGCCTGGAAGGCGGGGCCGGAAATGATGATCTCAAAGGCCAGGAAGGCAATGACACGCTCCTGGGCGGTGCGGGCAGCGACACGCTCAAGGGGCAGGATGGCGATGACGAAGCCCACTATGACCTGACCCTGAATGGACCCGGGGATCTGGACGATTACAAGGGCCAGGACGGGATTGATACGCTGGTTCTGGATATGGATCGGGCCAATTGGTTCGATGCGGCGGTCCAGGCGGATATCGCTGCATATCTGGCCTTTGTCGCGGCGCAGACCGACCCGATCACGGGCGAAGCCTCGGGTCAGCAGTTCGACTTCAGCGCCTTTGGTCTGAGCGCTGCCGGTTTCGAGGATCTGCGGGTCTTTGTCGATGGCGAAGAACTCAGCCCCGAGGACGACCCGGTCACCGCCAATGATGATGCGGTGTCGCTGAGCGAAGATGACACGCTGACCGTCTTTGGATCGGTCCTGGGCAATGACGTTGTGCCCGATCTGGTGCGCGAAGTGTCGCTGACCTCTGGCCCGACCCCGGTCAAGGGCAGCTTCACCTTCAACCCGGGCACCGTTTCGCCCAGCCTGCCGGGACCCGATGGCAGTTTCAGCTTTGATCCGGGATCGGATTATCAGCATCTGGCCGAAGGGACTTCCGAGGATGTCACCTTTACCTATGAGGCCACCGATGCGGATCTCGACAGTGACAGCGCCACGGTGACCATCACCGTCAATGGGGTCAATGACGACCCCGACGCAGGCAATGACACCGCCACCACCGATGAAAACACCGCCGTTCTTATCGACGTGCTGGCCAATGACAGCGATATTGACGATGGCGATGTGGTGTCGCTGGACAGCGTGTCGATTTCGGATGCGGGCGGCGGCTCGGGTGGCTCGGCCACGGCCACGATCGTGGGTGGTCAGGTCCGTTTTGATCCGGGCACCGATTACGACTATCTGGCCCTGGGCGAAAGCACCACGGTCGAACTGACCTATGACGTGGTGGACAATTACACGGGCACCGATACGGCCACGGTTTCGGTCACAGTCAACGGGCGCAATGATGCGCCGGTGGCCAATGACGATGTGGCAACCACGGATGAGGATACCCCGGTCGATATCGACGTGCTGGCCAATGACAGCGATGTGGATGCCACCGACATTCTGATGGCCATGTCCTTCTCGGCGGACAACGGCACGGTCGATCTGAACAATGACGGCACATTGCGGTATACCCCGAATGCCAATTTCTTTGGCACCGACACCATCACCTATACGGTGATGGATGACAGTGGTGCCGCCAACAACAGTGACACGGCAACCGTGACGGTCACCGTCAACCCGGTCAATGACGCGCCCGTCACCACTCCGGGCACTGTGGTGGCTGACGAGGTAGACGGAACGTTCCTGATCAACCTCAACGACTATGTGACGGACGTGGATATCGGCGACGCGCTGAGCTTCTCGAATATCGGGATCAGCCGGGGGGCAGCCCCCATTGATTTCGAAGATCTGGGGGGCGGGATCATTCGCATTGCTCCCTCCGATATCGGCGTGACGCTGAACACTGGGGATATTCTGAACACCCAGTTCAGCTATACGGTGATGGATGACAGCGGCGAACCAAATGACACGGCCACCGGGGTGGTCGATCTGACGATCAACGGCATCGATGATGCGGTGATCCCACCACCCGTGAACACGCCCCCGGTTGCCAATGCCTTTGCGGTTGATGCCAGCGAAGGCGACAGAGATATCGTGATTTCCCTGGGCGATCTGGCCACGGATGTGGGCGATACGCTGACAATCACGACTCTGACCTCGGATCGGTTCGACGGTGTGTTCACGAACCAGAATGTGCCGTTCGAGGTGAGCGAGGGCAATCTGATCCTCACCGACCCCAGCTGGTTCTTCTTTCAGGAGGCCAGCGTCACACCCGAAGCCGCAGGTGATGGGATCCTGTCCGGAGGGGAAGAGGTGGCTGTCGCGCTGAACTTTGAAGTCGTGGACAGCGCCGGACAGACGGCCTCCGAGGTTCTGACCCTGAATCTGACCGGGGTGGATCCGGACACGGGTCCGACGGGCAATGACGCGCCCAATGCGGATCTGATCCAGACACCGCCGGGCGAAACGCCGATCTTCGAAGGCTTCCCATCCAGCGAGATCCCCTTCCCCGTGACCGTGGGTGACGTCGGCGCAGCGGCGATCGTGATCGATCTGGACAGCCATGTGTCCGACCCGGACGGCGGGCCGAACCCGCTGACGATCGCCATCGTCGGGGATGTGGTCAGCACCGATGGGGTGACCGGCGTGCAGACCATCGCCGGCATCGTGATTGGCACGGATGAAACAACCGGAGAGCCGATCACCGCCAATGTGCTGTTCGATCCCGCCACCAACGAGCTGACCATCCCGGTGGATGACAGCTTCCCGCTGGCGGATGGCGAAAACGCCGAAGGTATATTGGAATATACCGTCAGCGACGGAGAGGACACCACGACCGGTGCAGTTACGTTCAACTACACCAACCCGGCACCGGTTGTTCCCGATGTACGCACGCTGGACTTTGAACCCTTTGCGGATGCCATCGAGGCCTCGATCGTGCTGGACACGCTGAACCCGAATGGCGGCGACGATGTCGGTGAACCCTACGAAGGGTTCCGGTTCCAGGGTGCGGCCTCGGTGATCGAGACCGACGAATTGGGCGGTGGCGGTCGCGGCAGTGGCGGCACGCCCGGTATTGCCAGCGGCCAGACCACGCCGGGTGGCGACAATGTGCTTCTGGGCGGAGCCTCGCAGACCGACGTGCCCCTGTTTGATCCAGAGACTGGCGAGCCGGTCATGGTGCAGGACACCGATGATCGTGGCGATCCGCTGTTTGATCCATTTACCGGTGAGCCGGTCATGGTGCAGGACACCGAGACCGTAACGGATGAGCTGGCCCTTCTGGCGCCGGGCATGGATTTTGGGTTGGACGATCTGGGCATTTTTGCCCAGACGGTGGCAGATGGTGCAGCTGCCAATTCAACAATCGTGCAGGGCCGGATTGATCTGGCCATTGCGGACAGAGGAATTGACGATTTCGATCTGGATGGGCTGTCGCTGAACGTCGCCGGCGGCGGTGGCACGGTCAGCATGACCACCTGGCGCCTGGGAGAAATGACCGAGCGTCTGGATAGCAATCTCGGCTCTGGATTCGAAGATGTCTATGCCGGTCTGGTTGCAGTCGATACATTTGTCTTCGATGTCGATTCAGCGACCCCGGCCACCGTGCTCGACTTCAACGATGTCGCCTTTGCCGATGATGCCGGGAACGCGGGCACCCAGAGCACCGATCCGCTCGATCCCGGTGTGCTGGAGTTCGACGATATCTTTGCGGTCAGCTTCGTATCCAGCGACGGGTCGCAGATCGTGCTGGACGATATTTTCACCAGCGTCTGATCTGCACCATATCTTTTGCAAAGGGGGCCGCCTGTCAGGGCGGCCCTTTTTTGTTCAGATCAGCAGGTTGTCATACTCAGATGATCCGGCGATCTGCAGGCGGATGGTGCCTTCGGCTTCGCCGTCGACCAGCGCCCAGATGATCTGGCCCGTGGGTTTATAGATCACGAATGCCTCGCGCACCGCGTCATCCCCGGCGCGTTCACCGGCGGCATCGGCGGTATGGGCGAAATTGACCTGGAAATCATCCGCTGTCGCTGTGCTGTTGCCAAACAACAGCACATCGCCCTGGGACGAGGTGAAATCCTGCACCCAGTCCGACCCGTGATCGGCGACCCCGATGTGAAAGAACCTGTCCGCACCGGTGCCGCCATTGATGCGGTCATGTCCAAAGCCGCCATTGACAAAATCATTGCCCGCACCACCAAACACCAGATCGGAAAACGCCGAGCCGGTGATCACGTCATCGCCGTCCTGGCCCTGCAGCTCGTCGCTCCCGGCCCCGCCCGCGATGGTGTCATTGCCGTTCATGCCATAGACCAGATCATTGCCGGCACCAGCCTCGATGCTGTCATGCCCGTTGCCGCCATAGATGACGTCGCGCAGATCGGCGGATGAGTTGCCGCCGATGATGTGGTCATCGCCATCGCCTCCGTTCAGGGTATCGGCCCCAACTCCGCCATCCAGCGTGTCATTGCCTGCGCCGCCGGTCAGCCTGTCATTGCCGGCCAGCCCCATCAGAATGTCATTGCCGTCACCGCCATCCAGGCGATCTTCGGATGCGCCACCGCTCTGCACGATCCCGCCACCGCCGGATCCACCACCACCGTCACCACCAGACCCACCGCCGTCACCGCCACCATCACCGCCGGATCCGCCGTCGCCGCCACCATCACCACCAGATCCACCATCACCGCCACCGCCGGACCCGCCGTCCCCACCACCATCTCCGCCGGATCCACCGCCATCGCTGGCGGCGGCGACATTGCCGACCGGCAGATGTTGTGCATTCAGGATCATGCCGGTTGAAAACATGTCCGGCGTCAGGGCGACCCCGGCGGCGCCGTTCAGTTCGACCCTGAGATCTGCGAACCGCAGGGTGACGCCAGACCCGGAGGTTTCGATCTGCAACTGATCAACCTGATAGAGAAAGGGCAAGGTTGACAGGTCCAGACGGTCTTCGGCCGGATTGAAATCCAGCACCCGCCCCATCAGCCCGTCCGCTGCGGCCTGGTCCTGGCGGAACACAAAGATGTCCGCGCCGCCCCCGCCCTGTAACCGGTCCGCCCCGCCTCCGGATATCATCACATCAGTGCGGTCCGTGCCGGTCACGATATCGCCGCTGCCATCGCCTTGCAGGATCTCGCCCAATCCGCTCAGATCCGCCTGGAGCTGGCTGATCCCCGGGTCGCGTCCAGAGGCGGCAAACAGCTGCAGGACATCGCCCTGCACCACCGCATCCAGAGCGCTGACATTGGTCAGGGTCGACTCCAGCCCGTCGGCAATGCTGTCGAGATGCAGCAGATGCCCGTCCGGCAACAGGGCAAACAGGCTGATCCCGTCATCGGAACCGGCGGCCAGAACAAAGGTCCAGTCACCCTGGCGGGCGGTGGCCAGATGCACCACATCGTCAAACCGGGTCGACAGCGTATCGCCCACGTGATCGGTCGCGGTCAGCGTGCCATCGCCCCCAACCCGGAACACGGTCAACGACGCGCTGCCCGACGCGGCCAACACCGCAAAATCCTGCCCTGCCAGCCGCAGGGTTTCCAACGCCGTCGGCCCGGAAATTCCGGGGCCGTCGGGGCCACCGAACCGATCCAGCAGGGTCAGCTGCCCGTTGCTGTCGGCGCGATAGCTGAACAGCTCTCCGCCGGTGAGCCCCGCCGCCAGCACCAGCCCGCCCTCGGTCAGCGCCAGCGCCGAAAACCCGGCGTCCGTCTCGGTGTGCAGATCCAGCTGGGTCAGGGTGCCCGCCTCTGTCAGCCGATGCGAGACAATGGTGTCCCCGATCCCGGACAGGGCAAACACGATGGTCTGTCCGCCATAGACACCGCTCACCGCGGTGTGTGCTGCGGCGATGGTGCTGCCGCCTGCCAGCAGCCCGGTTCCCGCACCAAGCTCCACCCCCGGGAGCGGCTCCAGCCGATATCCGGTCCAGAGCGGCAGCCCGGTTCCCAGCGGAACAACCGTCACCCCATCGGGATCGGGAATCGGCAACAGATCCACACCCGACGCCCCGATCCGACCCGGCGCATAGGATCGAACCGTCTGGACTGTTGCCAGAGTTCCCGGCGACAGGTTGAAACTGGCGATCCCGCCGCCAGCTTCGGTCGCCATCAGCAACCGTATCTCGCCCCCGACCCCGATCACCTCGAGATCGGCGACAGGACCCTCAAAAGGCAGACCGGACAGATCCGGCAGCCCTTGAAATTGCAAAGACAGCACCCCGCGCCCTCCTGCCATATCACTCACCACGGGGATCAGTCTGACGAGGCACGGCGGCTGTGGATGGGCCGGGAATATGGCGAAACAGCGGAGGTTTTCGCCAGTTTTATCTGTTTCTTAACGACTTGGAGGCTTTGGGCGATCGACTTTGGCCCCGAATCCAGACCGCTGCCCCAGACGGGGACCCGGAGCAAGAGATTGCGCTCTGCGCCCGGGGCTGAATAAGATGGATCATGGCGCGCAGGAGCGCCCAACCATACCGGAGACCGACACATGAAGGTAATGGCCCTGGCTGCCGTTCTGATTGCGATGGCAGGCGCCGCGCTGTCCCAGGTGGATATCGCGTTCGGGCCAAATCCCAGATCCTATGACAATCTGGAGGTCTGGGATTATTCGTCCAAGACATCGCGCCAGCAATGGACTGCGCTGAACACCGCGGGTGTGACCGAGATTCACCTGAATGCGGCGTTTCTGTTGCGTCACGACATCCTGCAGATGACCCCGCCACGCTGGCCCGCGCGCCCGGCGGCCACCTATCTGACCGGGCCACAATTCAGCCAGATGAAAGATCTGGTCCGGCGCGGCGGGTTTCGCTTTGTCTATGAGGCGGGATACGGGTTGGGGGGCGATCGCTGTCGCCAGATCAAACAGGACCCCGTCACCGGAGGGGCTGCGGCGGCGCTTGTGGAATACAACAATGTGCTGCGTCCGATGCTGGACAATCAGGTCCCCGTGCACGCCATCGCGGTGGACGGGGCGTTTCTGCGGTTGATCGCCGGGTCCAAGAAGGCCTTCAGCTGCGACACCCATGCGGGAGTCCGGTTGAAGACATCCCAAACCGTTGCCGCCGTGCAGGCCTATCTGGTCAAAATGGTGGCTCTGCTGGCCACGCATCCGGTCCAGCGCGGTATCGATCTGCAGGTTGACCTGACCATCAACCTGCCCAATTGGAAAGTCGGCGATCTGGACCGGGTCTTCCACCCCGAGGTGGCCAACCCCGATCTTCTGGCAGTTCTGGCCGCCTTTGACAGGCTGCGCGACAGCGCGGGGCAAAAACCGGCCATTCGCCGGATCAAGCTGGATTATCCGTATTGCTATGTCACCGGCCCCTGCGCGGCCGGGGGGCGGCCGCGCCAGAAACTGGAGACGATCTTTGTCAGCAAGGTCGCCGAGGTGTGGGACCATTCACGGGGCCTGAACGGTCCCGGTTCCAAGGGCCCGACCCTGTCGGTGGTGACAAATACCGAACAGGACGCTGACAGCTGCGTCGTGACGGATACAAAATTCCCGTTTTTTCTGGTGTATCGGGCCTGTCGCCCCGCCAAGTCCGATCCGGCCAAGTCCGATCCGGCCAAATCAGATCCGGGCACGCCAGACTGCGCACCAGGTCAGGCCTGGGAACAGCCGATGCCCTGGTGCCAGATCGAAACCATCCGCTCTGGCGACCACGCGTTTTATATCAAATCGTTCAAATTTGCGGACCGGTTGAAACCCTCAGGGGATTTGCGCAAGCGGATCAGCGCCCAAAGCAGCCTGGGCCAGGTCACGATTGACCAGCTGATCTTTCAGGCCTGGCACGAAACCCCCTATACCAATGCAGCCTATCGCCGAAAAGTGACCGACTACGCCAAGTGACCACAGGCTCCCGGAGCGAGAGCCTATGGTCCTGAGCCTAGGCCAGCAAATCAAACACCGCGCCGCCGATCTGGATGTTGATCTGATCCTGCCCGGCCCCATCCACCAGCGCCCAGAGGATCTGTTCGCTGGGTTTGTAGATGACAAACGCCTCCTGCACGCCGTCATCGCCCGACCGTTCCCCGGCGGCATTGGCGGTATGGGCCAGATTGACCTGGAAATCGCTGGCCGTGGCCGGTCCGCCCCCCCACAGCAGCACATCGCCGTCACCGGCCACATAATCCTGCACCCAGTCCGACCCGTGCCCTTCGACACCGACGTGAAAGAACCTGTCCGCGCCGGAGCCGCCATTGATGCGGTCATGACCAAAGCCGCCGTTGACAAAATCATTGCCCGCGCCGCCAAACACCAGATCGCTATAATTAGAGCCTGTTATGACGTCATCGCCATCCTGGCCCTGCAGCTCGTCCACACCCGCGCCACCGGCGATGGTGTCGTTGCCCGCCTGGCCAAACACCAGATCATTTCCGGCACCGGCGTCCACACTGTCATGCCCTGCCCCGGCATAGATCACATCGCGCAGATCATCCGCCGCGGGCCCGCCGATGATCCGGTCATCGCCGTCACCGCCATTGAGCGTATCGGCGCCGGGTCCGCCATCCAGGCTGTCATTGCCACCGGCACCCACCAGCCGGTCATTGCCGTCAAACCCGTCCAGCGACTCCGCGTCTTCGGTCCCGATCAGCACATCATCCCCAGGGGTCCCGGTCGGACCGCTGACAGGACCGGCGCGGGCCGCAATCTGATCTGCACTGAGCGCCCCATCGCGGAATTCAAACCGCTCCACATTCACAACCAGATCCTGTTCGGTTCCGGTATCCAGCACATAGCCCGCACCGCTGCGCGTCACGGTGAGACCCGCGCTGTCATAGGCAAAAATCGCGACATCCGCCCCGTCTCCGCCATCCAGCGTGTCATTGCCGCCCGCGCCCGTCAGGCTGTCATTACCCGCGCCCCCCTGCAGGCGATTGGCCAGCACCGAGCCCGTCAGCCTGTCATGACCCGCACCGCCGGTGGCATGTTCGATCTCGGCCCCATAGGCAATGGCCACATCCTCGTAGGATCCGAACCGGGAATAGGTCCCCGCCACCAGGCTGAGCACCACACCCCCGCCATGGCCGGAGGCATCCAGCAGATCCTCGCCCCCCGCATCCCAGATCACATCAACCCCGGCCAGACGCGGGCCGGAATAGGTGTCATTGCCGGTATTGTAGGTCAGGTTGCTGCCCCAGCGATCCTGCAAGGCGAGCACGTCAAACAGGGCAAACCCGGCCGGGTTGCCTGTGGTATCGGGATTGTCGGTATAGGACATCAGCGTGTATTTGCGATTGTCATAAGCGGCAGGCAGGGGGCCGTTGGTCTCGGTGCCCGAGGTGCTGGATTCAAAGGAATGTTTCAGACCCAGCGTATGGCCCAATTCATGCAGGATCAGCCAGCGCCAGCCCGAAGACAGATCGACCGTATTGTCATAGACCGCAAACCCGTCGAAATCGGCCAGCGTGCCATCGGACCAGGCCGTATAGGAATACCCGCCATATCCAACCGTCGATCCTGGGATGTCGACCTTGCCAAGGTTGACATCCGGGTCCGCCGATCCGGTGATCTCGTCGAAACGCACATTCAGAAAGCTTTCGATGTGATCCAATGTCGCGCGGATCTCCACCTGTTCCGCCGCCGTCAGGGCCGTCCAGCCGGTATAGGTGCGGGACATGTCGGCGGGCTGTGTGCGCCCTGCGAACTGATAGCTCAGCTCATAGGGCGATTGTGTCGATGTATGGATGCTCCCGGACAAAAGGGAGAACGGGTACTGGAGACCCGAGATAATTTCGGCTTCTGTTGCCACGGTGGACCTGCTCGGATTGGGGCTGTTTTTTGAGCATGATAATCCAATCCAAAGCAGGAAAAAGGCCCTATTTCACCGCAGCAGGCCCGTAGACAGGAAACCGCTCATGCCAGCAGGTCGAACACCGCGCCACCGATCTGGATGTTGATCTGATCCTGACCGCCGCCATCGACCAGCGCCCAGATGATCTGGCCGGTGGGTTTGTAGATCACAAACGCCTCCTGCACCGCGTCGTCGCCTGCGCGCTCTCCGGCGGCATTGGCGGTATGGGCCAGGTTGACCTGGAAATCGCTGGCCGTCGCAGCGGCCCCCCCCCACAACAGCACATCGCCTTCGGTGGACAGATAATCCTGCACCCAATCCGATCCGTGCCCTTCGACACCGGCATGAAAGAATTTGTCTGCGCCCGTACCGCCGTTGATCCGGTCATGGCCAAAGCCGCCGTTGACAAAATCATTGCCCGCACCGCCAAACACCAGATCACTGAAGTTAGAGCCTGTTATGACATCGTCGCCATTCTGGCCCTGCAGCTCGTCCACGCCCGCGCCCCCGGCGATCGTGTCATTGCCGTCCTGACCAAATACCAGATCATTGCCGGCACCGGCCTCGACACTGTCGCCGCCGCCCCCGGCATAGATCACGTCGCGCAGATCACCGGCGCTGTCACCGCCCAGGATGGTGTCATCGCCATCGCCGCCATTCAGCGTGTCCGCCCCGTCGCCGCCGACCAACCGGTCGTTGCCATCGCCCCCGACCAGACGGTCATTGCCGGTGCCCCCCGACAGGGTGTCATCCCCGGTTGTCCCGGTTTCAACAACGGGGGCATCGGGCGGCGCGGTGATCCCGGCGCGGGCATCCATCTGCGTCACGTTCAGGGTTGTGTCGCTAAAGACAAACTCTTCGACATTGGTCACCGTATCGGTGCCATCGGCCGACACGATGGTATAAACGCCTGCGGCCTTGGTGACGGTGAAATCACTGCTGGCCACATTGAACCGCGCCTGATCATTGCCCGCGCCGCCATCCAGACTGTCATTGCCGGCATTGCCGATCAGGATGTCATTGCCATTGCGCCCGATCAGCGTGTCATTGCCCCCGCGGCCATCCAATTCCACATCGACCCCATCGGCCCCGGCCAGATTGTCGTGGCCTTCGCGGCTGCCCCGCACCCGTTCGACATTCGAAATCATGTGGCTGAACGCCTCGCCCCGCCAGGTGCCGCTGGCCGTGCCCGCCCCCAGATCCAGCGTCACCGCCTCGACCCCGGTCCGGTCATAGCGCAGCCGGTCGCGGCCTGCGCCCGCATCCAGGGTGTCATTGCCGGCCATCAGGATGAAATGTTCGTCCAGATCGCTGCCCAGAATAGTGTCATTGTGCATGGACGAACGAATGCCCGTGACCGTTCCGGGACCGGTGATGGTATCGCTGCCGCCATAGCCATCACTGCTGACGGTGCGCGCCGCCAGATCGATTGTCACCCCGGAGGGCGCATTGCGATAGCTCAGGCGCAGGAAACCGTTGGTGCTGGCACCGACGTTGAAGGTGTCATTGCCGTTCTCACCATCGATCTGGACCCAGCCATTGTCGGCCACCGTGATATTGAACACATCGTCATGGCCGGTGGCGAACAGACCCACCCCATAGAGGTTCAGCGCGTCCCCCAGCATCGGCTTTTGAAGATCGACGATCTGGGTCGTGCCATTGACGCCCTTGTCGACGGTCGCGGTATTGGCGTTGCCGTCGATATTGAAGGTGACACCTGCGTTCAGATCATAGTGATAAAACTCGACATAGCCGCTGTGCATATCCGACAGGACGACCGTGTCATTGCCTGCGCCCGGCGCGACCCCGTCAAAATACCGGTTGTCACCGGGGTTGAGCAGATCATCCCCCGCGCCGCCCTGGATCTGATCATTGCCATCCCCGGAATTGATCGTGTCATTGCCGGGCGTGCCGACAAATCTGTCGTCCTCGGTCATCGTCACAAAGGGCAGCGTGGCGAAATCAAAGCTGGCCCCCGGAGCAAAGGGACCGCTGGTGATGGCACCGCCCCCGGTGATCGAGCCTTCCAATGCGGTCATCTCGGCCGGGGTGGTCGGAATGGGCAACTCGGCACCACCCAGGCGGAAGATGTAGTTTTCCGGAATCCCACCCGTCGAATTGTTGGTCAAATTCAGAATATAGGTGATATCGGTGCCACGCGCGATCTGGCCGATAAAGTTATCGACCACCTCGGTGCTGACACCATCGCTGGTATCGGCATTAAAGACCCCCGGCGCCGTGATATCGACTTCGGGGAACAGACCATCCGATGTGGCCCCCGGAATCAGGCTGTAGGACAGCACGGCATTTGCGCCCTCCTGCACCACGAGGTTCAGGGAAATCTCCTGAATGTCGATGATGGCATCACTTGCATTTCGGATGACTTTGAAGCCGGGCAAACTATAGGTGGTCATGTGAAATCGGGCCTTTTGTTATATATTCGAGTTGAATGACGGTTGGGCGGATGCTGGGGCGCGGCCAGAAAATTTGGCGCGCCGGGAACCTGGCTGGTTCGATGAGAAAACAGGGCAGAACAACGTCGGTCAAAAATCTTCAGTCAATACATGTACCAGGGCGCAGATCGCAGACGCCAATTGGCACCACCTTGCAAGAGACCAAAGGCGAGAACAACGACAAAAAGGTCGCGGCTGCCCCCCCGGGGCAACCGCAGATCACACCGCAGGACACCGTATGGCTCAGGCCAGCAGGTCGAACACCGTGCCGTCGATCTGGATGTTGATCTGATCCTGCCCGGCCCCGTCAACCAACGCCCAGAGGATCTGTTCAGTAGGCTTGTAGATCACGAACGCCTCCTGCACCGCGTCGTCGCCCGCGCGTTCTCCGGCGGCGTTGGCGGTATGGGCCAGGTTGACCTGGAAATCGGCCTTGGTGATCAGGTCAATCGTATCTCCAACAGCCGAAGGTCTCGACGGCGGGCCGCCCCACAGCAGCACATCGCCATCCGCAGCCACATAATCCTGCACCCAGTCGGACCCGTGGCCTTCGACACCGGCATGAAAGAATTTATCCGCCCCCGTACCACCGTTGATCCGGTCATGACCAAAGCCGCCGTTGACAAAATCATTGCCCGCGCCGCCAAACACCAGATCGGAAAACGCCGATCCGGTGATCACGTCATCACCGTCCTGGCCCTGCAGTTCGTCGACACCGCCGCCGCCTGCGATGGTGTCATTGCCATCCTGACCAAACACCTGGTCATTGCCGGCACCCGACTCGATGTGGTCATTGCCCGCCCCGCCAAAGATCTGGTCGCGCAGGTCTGTTCCGGTCAGCCCCCCAAAGATGACGTCATCCCCGTCACCGCCGTTGAGTGTATCCGCACCGTCGCCCCCGCGCAGCGTATCATCCCCGCCCAGACCAATCAGCCGATCATTGCCCGCATCACCGACCAGCTCATCCGGCCCCTCAGATCCGGTGCGATCAATCGGATCCACCGGGTCGACCGGCGCGCCCGGATCGGTCGGACCACCCACAGGCGTTCCGTCCGGCCCATAGGCCACATCATTGATCACAGGGCTGAGGGCAAACAGATCGTCCGGTGTCCAGCGGTAATAGAAATCATCCAATGTCGGGCCGGCCCCGCCAAAGTCGACATCCAGGATGAAGTCATTGTTTTCAATCCGGGCTTCGAGAACACGCACCGGAAGCGCCGCGTTGATCCAGTTCTGATACGCCCCCGATGTCGGGCTGAGCGCATCCAACAGCGGAATCGGAGCCGGGAACTCACCACGGACAACCGCGCGAATGCCCGTGGTGGTATTGGTGACAGTCACCAGATCGGGCCGGGTGACACCGACGACATTCGGGGCAATCCCGAACTGGTCGGTGGCGTTGATAAAGGCGACGGTGACATCCTCGAAATTTGCGGGCTGGCCCGGGGTCGACGTCGCAAGGCCAAACAGCAGGTCTCCGGTAACGCTCATTGTTAATCTCCAATTGAAAATCTGGTGTTTCAAACCCTGATGACAGGGGAAATACATCGCGGCTGCCCCTGTGGCGGGGGCCGCGTCTCTAACATCATGCGGTAGATATGCGTGTGTCGCCCGGTTTGCGGGCGACACCAGGGTCTGGTCCATCTGCGAGAGGACCGTGGCGGGGGCTGTTGACCCCCGCCCTGTCTGGCTCAGACCAGCAGATCAAAGGTCTCGCCGCCGATCTGCAGGTTGATCGAACTCTGACCCTGCCCATCGACCAGCGCCCACATGATCTGTTCGGTGGGCTTGTAGATGACAAAGGCCTCCATGACCGCATCATCGCCCGAGCGTTCGCCCGCAGGTGTGGCGGTATGGGCAAAGTTGACCTGGAAATCGCTGGCCGTTGCCGGTCCGCCACCCCACAGCAGCACATCGCCATCCGCGCCGACATAATCCTGCACCCAGTCAGACCCGTGGCCTTCGACACCGGCATGGAAGAATTTATCCGCGCCCGTACCGCCGTTGATCCGGTCATGACCAAAGCCGCCGTTGACAAAATCATTGCCCGCGCCGCCAAACACCAGGTCGGAAAACGCCGAGCCGGTGATCACGTCATTGCCGGCCTGGCCTTCGAGCTCGTCAACGCCAAAGCCACCGGCCATGATGTCGTTGCCGGCCCCGCCAAAGATCCCGTCATTGCCGTGACCCCCGTCGATGTCGTCATTGCCGTCGCCGCCAAAGATCACGTCGCGCAGGTCGGCATCTGTTGCGCCACCGCGGATCACGTCATTGCCGTCGCCCCCGTTGAGCGTGTCATTGCCATCGCCCCCGGAAATCCGGTCATCGCCGCCCAGACCGATCAGGCGGTCATTGCCTGCAAAGCCGTTGAGCTGGTTGGACAGCTGGTTCCCGGTGAGATCGTCATCATTGGCCGTGCCGTCAAAGGTGATGCCCCCGATGCCGATGTCGGACCCTTCGTCGACCACGCCCAGCCCGGTGCCGGTCAGATCCCCGTCAAACAACAGCGAGAACTCCTTGGTGCCATCGCCGTCCAGATCCAGCATCACTGCCGTGGACCCCGGGCCGGTTCCGCCCGCATCCGGGGTGAACAGGAGTTCGGGCTCGCCGGTGAAATTCGCCCCCCGCAGGAAGATGGCGTCCTCATTGCCGAACCCATCCCCGATGCGGTCGCCGTTCAGCTCGGCCGCAGACCCTTCGATCAGGCTGGTGCCATCGCCGGGACGGATCAGGTCATTGCCCAGACCCGGCAGGAAGGTGTCATCCCCCGGCCCGCCGATCAGCGTGTCGTCGCCGTTCAGACCGATCAGACGGTCATCGCCGCCCAAAGCATTGATCTCGTCGGGGAATTCGGTGCCGGTCAGCGTGTCATTGCCTGCGGTCCCTTCGGATCCCAGATAACCGATCACAAGATCATTGCCCAATCCTCCGACCTTGAGCCCGTCGATCACATTGCCCTCAAAGAACAGCGAGAATTCGTTGGTGCCATCCCCATCCAGATCCAGCAGCACGCCGCTGGTCCCCGGGGTCGACGCATCCGGACCCGGAGTGAAATCCATGAACGGGTCGCCAAACAGGGTCTCGGTGCGCAGGATCACCATGTCACCAGGACCAAAGCCCGGCCCGACGCGGTCCCCATTGAGCGAATTGCCGGGACCTTCGATCACATCGTCGCCATCGCCGATCAACAGCAGATCACTGCCCGAACCGGGGTTGAGCCGGTCATTTCCGGCCCCGCCATCCAGCGTGTCGTCCCCCGACCCGCCATCAATGCGGTCATTGCCGTCGCCGCCTTCGATCAGGTCGTTGCCCGAGCCGCCGTCCAGCTCATCGTCACCGCCCAGGCCACGGATGGTGTCATTGCCACCCAGCCCCAGCAACACGTCCGGGTCTGCGGTCCCGGTCAGCTCGTCATTGCCGGCGGTGCCGCTTTCGGTGATATCACCGCCAATTTCGGCCAGACCCGCGCGCACCGCGTCGGCCACATCCGAACTGTCCCGGCTGGTGGTCACGACAACGCCGTCGCTGCCCAGCCCGCCAAGCGCCTCGCGGTAATGCTCCTCGGACCCGGACGTGCCGATGATCGGGATCGCCGACAGACCACTGAAGGCCTCGCCCACGGCCGCGATCAGCAGATCTTCGGAGGATGGCAGCTCAGGCGCGGTGCCCTCGCCGTCATACCCATCGGGGGCTTCGAACGGTTCTTCGTCCCCTGGGGCACCTTCGGTTGCGATGCCTTCGGTTTCCAGGAAATCGGTGATGGTGCTTTCGTCCAGACCATAGTCGGAGGCATCATGCGCCGGCGCATCGGTGGCCATATAGATGATCCGCGAAGACCCGTCGCGCAGGTTGAGACCAACGCCATTGGCCGCCCGCCACAGGCCGACCCATTGTGCTTCGGGGAAGTCCCCGCCACTGCGCACCCGCAACCCGTCCAGCGTCGTCTCAAACGCCGCCACATCGTCGGTCAGCGACAGTTCCGCCTTGTACAGATAGTCACCGGAGCTGCCAAAGGGGCTGACCGGATGGTCGATAAAGGACGCAATGGCAAATTTCACATCCGGGTTGTCGGCCCGCAGGTCAGCCGCAATCTGTTTGGCCGAGGCCACAAAATTGGGCAGGTCATCGCCAAAGGAGCCCGACAGGTCGACCAGGAAGGTAAAGTCCAGCGGCGGACAATCGTCGATCTCTTCGGCGGTCAGGTCGATCTCGCCATCGCTGAAGCGCGCGGTTTCCACATCAATCAGAATATCGGTGCCATCGGCGCCGCCATCCTTGTGCCGGATCGTGACCTGGCCGGTGGCATCGTCGCGGGTGATCTCATAGTTGCGGCAGGCTTCGGAGAAGATCGCCACATCGGTGCCCGCACCGCCTTCGAGCCGGTCATCGCCGTCGCCGCCGGTCATCTCGTCGTCATCGGCCCCGCCCTTGAGCGTGTCATTGCCGTCAAAGCCGAACAGCGCGTCCTTGCCGCCCTTGCCATCCAGCGTGTTGTTGGCCGTGTTGCCGATCAGCAGGTCGCCCTTGGCCCCGCCCGATGCGTTTTCGATCACCACGCCATTGGCAATCGAATAGCCGCCCAGATCCCCGGTGGTGGAATTGGTGAACACACGGGAGAAGAAGCCCCCCGCATAATAGGCCGACGCATCATGATTGGCATCGCCCTGATAGTCGTATTTGAAATCAGTGGGCAGGTCCGAATAGACCTGTGATTTCTTGACCCCCTTGATCAGCTCGTTGAGGTCGGCATTGCCGGTCGGATCCAACGTCGCCGCGTTCAGGTTGATGACCGCACGCTGGCCACCACCATAGTCGATGCTGTCGCCACTGCCGCCCGCATCCCAGATCGAATAGAACGCCCGGCCGATCGACACGCTGCCATCCGAGCCATCGCCATCATAGGCCGTGGTGCCGCGGTCGGTCAGATTGTAGGTGGTATTGCCGGTATGGGTCGAGCTATTGGCCCCATAAAGCGACTGAAGCACCGCAATATCCAGCGCCATCGGCGTCACCGCATGGCCGAATTTGTTGCCCAGATTGGAATTGGTGCCGCCGCGTTCGTAGGACATCACCGTATAGCGTTCATTGTCGAGCGGATTGTCCGTGGTCGACGGGGTCGAGCCGACGTTGAGCGAAATCGCGCTGGAGCCATGGCCGGTGTCATGGGGATGCCCCAGGGCCACCCCGTGTCCAAATTCATGCAGCGTGTTGTAGACCATGAAGTCGCCACCGCCGGTTTCACGCCCATGGCTGGTCCAGAAACTGGTCGTGTTGAAGAAATTCCAGCTTTCGAAATCGGTGGTCGACGTGCCCTTGGGATTGGTGCCCGGGAAGGTGGACTGGCCGGCGAGCCCGAAATTATCGACGCCGACGACCTTGAAATCGGCAGCCGCGAAAGTGGCCGAGGCCGAAAAGGTCAGACCCGACACCCGGGCCAGCGCGGTAAAGGCTTCGACCGAGGCGGTCCGCTGGGCGTTTTCGCTGGTGTCGCTGGCATCAAGATAATTGATCGTTTCACCTGCCGGGCGGGACCGGGCGGTGAATTCGGCTGTGGTCGCGGCGCTGTCTGCCGAGCTGGCAAAGCTGTAGGTCAGTGCCGTCGAGCTCCACTTGGTATCGCCTTCCAACCCGCGTAGGGTCGTATTGGTGGTTCTTGGTGTCACACTGGTCGTACCGGCCATGTCTGGTTCCCCCTTGTGGAATGACTGCAAAAATTAGGCACCGCCAAAATGGCGGCTGATCAACTGGCTCAACTCGATGCGCGCGGCTTCGCCGAAAACCTCGGTTCCGGCCTCAGTCGGATGCGCGACAAAATCGGTCACATCACCGCCCGCGGTCCGGATCCTGCCATAGACCGTCGGGGCATAGGGCCCGGCAGTGACGGTCCAGACATCGGCGGGCGTTTGCCCGCTCGCTGCCGGACCCAGGCTGTGTTCCACCTGGGCGGGTGCGATAAACAGAACCGGCCCGTCAAAGGCCGGATCGGCGGCATGCATCAGATAGGCCGCCCGCGGCGGGTTGGGCATGTTCGGGCTGGTATTGGCCCCGGGACCACGCACGTCCACATAGGGCCAGCGTTGGTCCGCGCGCAAAAAATGTTCAGCCACATTCAGGCTGTTCCCGGCGGGCAGCCTGTCATACGCCGCGCGCAGATCGCTGCGCTCCAGCACGCCGGGCCCGCGCGCAAGCGGGCAAATCACATAGGTCTCTCGAATGTCCGTTCCCCCGGTTGCCATCATCTGTCTGCACCCGTCTCCGGGGTCAGCCCCGGCCGTCGTCGTGTTGCGGGCCTGGGAGGAATTGGGCAGGCAGGCGGCGCTGATCCACAGAGCCCCAATCGCAAGACAGAGTCCCAAAAACCGTCGCAAAGCAAATTTCATTCCGGACAGATCCATTTTCGTCCCCCTCGAGATCCGGCTGACCGCCTCAGACCTCAAAGCATCTGCAACATGACACAAAAATTCTCATAACGTCCCCGGGATAGAATCTGGCCCGGCCTGCAAGAACGCAATCTATTCAATAAACTCAGGGAAACATGCGCAAACCCCCTGCGTCAAGCGTCGGAAGATGCAGCATCGGACATTCCTGCGCTTGTGTCGCACCCAAAAACACGCTTAGCGGGCCACAGCCCCAGGCGCTCTCCTTTTGGTAAGCTGCCCCCGTCAGATCCCGGATCAGGGCGCACAGACGGCAAACAAACCCCTGCGCAGAGGTTTTTTTACTTGTTAACAAGAGCGTCTTTTTTAATTCTACGCGCCAATGACATCAAATGCCCCTAGGAGAGACAGATCGTGATTCCACATACATTTCTTGGATACAAGATCACCCGCAATAGCGCAGACCAAGTCATCGGGGTCACCGATTCCAGCATCAGCCTGGTCCTGCCCGACGGAACCGCGCCTGTCATAACCTACCAATTCGAAAACCCCGCCAACCCGGTTCCCAACCCGGCGGACGAAGATTTGCCACTGGTGGACATCACCGTGCCCGGCGTGATCGGAGAGCCCGAGCTGCTGGACGGCGATCTGAATGTCATCGACTCCTATATCGGTCAGGTCACCCATGGTGGTGTCACCTCTTATGTGATGACCTTCACCCATGCACCGGTTGGCGTCGCCGCCACCGATTGGGTGTTCCTGCTGGGCGGAGCCCCGGTGGCGGATTTCCCCAGCCTGGCAGACCCGGTTGCCGCCTGGAACGCCTTTGAAACCACCATCACCAATGCCACGCTGGTCACCAGCGGCCCCTTTGCGCCCGGGGCCACGATCCCGCTGAGCGGCAACGACGCCTTTGTCTCCGGCACCGGCACCCAGATCGAAAGCTACACCCCGACCGATGATAACATCACAACAGGGGCCGGCAATGATGTGGTCGATATCGGCGGCGGCGGCTTTGATACGGTCCGCACCCTGGGCGGCAATGATTTTGTGCTGGTCGACGGCGATCGCGGCTATACCGAGGTCTCGGTCGATCTGGGCGTCGGCAACGACATTCTCGATCTGGCCGATGCCAACAACAATTATGTCGAGCTGCGTCATGACGACGGGCTGAGCACCGGCATCACCGCCACGCTGAACGGCATTACCGACATCGGACGCGTCGACAAGGGCGCGGCGGGCATGACCGTGATGCTGCAGCCCAATCTGGCGATGAAAAGCGGCGGCATGGGGATTTACGGCACCCGGTTTGACGATGTGTTCAATATCACCGGCGTCGATGGCGGTTTTGTCCAGGTGCGTGGTCAGGGCGGCAATGACCGCATCACCGTCGACACCAGCAACGGCGGCGTGCGCCTCGACTATCGCGGCGCGCCATCGGGGATCGTCGCGGATCTGGCCGCCGGCACCGTCCAGGACGGCCATGGCGGCACCGACACGATCATCGGCCGGGCCACCGAGCTGCGCGCCACGATGCAGAACGATCAGATCACCGGCTCGGCCAGTGACGAAAATTTCATCCTGATGGCGGGCAATGACACGCTGGACGGGGGCGCTGGCGAAGACACCGCCCGCTATGACCGCAACCAGGTTGGCGCGGTGACCGTGGATCTGGCGGCGGGCACCGCAACCGGGGTCTGGCGCGGCCAGAATTTCACCCATACGCTCGACAATATCGAAAACCTGCGCGGCTCGCGCGACGACAATGACCGCCTCAGCGGCGATGCCGGCGGCAACCGGATTCAGGGGCGCGGCGGCAATGACACGATCGAGGGGCGCGGCGGCGACGATATTCTGATCGGCGAAGAGGGCGACGACCGTATCGACGGCGGCACCGGGTTTGACCGGGCCGAATTCTGGGGCATCAACCGTGCCGATGCCACCATCACCCAAACCACAACGGGCGAGATCCAGGTGGCGACGTCGCTGGGCCTCGACACTCTGAGCAATGTCGAAGAGCTGGGCTTTGCCGATGAAAGCGTGCTGGTCAACGACCTGTTCCCCGAACCCGGCGTGGTCGTCGGCGGCGGCGGCGATGATACGCTCACCGGGGGCGACGACGGCGAAGAGCTGACCTCTGGCGGTGGCGGCGATGTGGTCGATGGCGGCGGCGGTGATGACACCATCGACGGCGGCGGCGGCAACGACACCCTGCGTGGCGGCGAAGGCAATGACAGCATCGACGGCGGCGAAGGCTCGGACACGCTCAATGGCGGCGACGGCGCCGACAGCCTGAACGGCGGCAGCTCGGATGGCGACCTGCGCGACGTGATCTTTGGCGGGTCCGGCGATGACCTGATTGATGGCGGTGCCGGCAATGACCAGATCTTTGGCATGTCGGGCAATGACACCATTGCCGGCGGCTTTGGCGTCGATGAACTGCAGGGCCAGACCGGCGACGACGTGATCACCGGGTCGGCGTTCAGCGATCTGGTGTTTGGCGGCGACGGCAATGATTTTGTCAACGGCGGATTTGGCCATGACCGGATCAACGGCGGCACCGGCGCGGACAAGTTCTTTCACATCGGGATCGCCGATCACGGGTCGGACTGGGTGCAGGATTACGCCCATACCGAAGGCGACGTGCTGTTCTTTGGCAACAGCGCAGCGACGGCGGATGATTTCCAGGTCAACTTTGCCCACACCGCCAATGCCGAAGGCGAACGCGCCGGAGACGATGCCGTGCGGGAGGCATTTGTGATCTACAAACCCAGTGGCCAGATCATGTGGGCCCTGGTCGATGGCGAAGGCCAAAGTTCGATCAACCTGCAGATCGGCAGCGACACCTTCGATCTGCTGGCCTAGGCGGGCTGACCTGCACAGGACAAGGTGACGTTTGGTCACCCAAATGGTATGATCCCCCCAATTGATTTATGTTTTGGGGGGATTTTTCCATGCCGATACCCGTTGCGCTGACCGGGAACCAAAGTATCGATGGCCTTCTGTGGGGATGGAAATGGGATTCCCCAAATCTGACAGTGTCCTTTCCCCAAAGCATCTTTGAATACGGTGGCTATGCGGACATCCAGGGGTTCCAATCCTTTACCGAATTTCAGGCCAATCAGATCATCAATTTTGGCCTGAACAATCTGGGCGTCTTCAGCGGGCTGAGCTTTTCGGCCCCGGCACCGGGGTCGGCGGCGAATCTGCGCTTTGCCCAGGCCACCCGCATCGATTACGGCCCCAACCACATCAACACCGGCCTGCATGTCCCCGGTGGCCGCGGGTCGGCCGAGGCCAATCCACCGGATCCGTTTTTTGCCGGCCCCCACACCCAGGGCGACAATTGGTTCACCACCGGGGCCTATACCGCGCCGGTTCTGGGGAGTTTCCAATATGCCGCCGGTCTGCTGCACGAGGTCGGCCATTCGCTGGGTCTGAAACACGGCCATGCCGAACAGAGCAATTTTGACCCCGCCAACAGCACGGTCTACCCCACATTGCCCGCGGGCGAGAATTCCCAGGAATTCTCGGTGATGACCTATCACAGCTATGTGGGCAGCGACCTGTCCGGCGGGGCCTCGGGGATGGAGGAATATCCCTGGACCTATATGATCAACGACATCGCGGCGCTGCAGCATATGTATGGTGCCAATTTCGGCCCCGGCACCAACAACAATGACACGGTCTATCAGTTCAACCCCTCCACTGGCGAGATGACCATCACCGATGGTGGCACCGGCGGCAGCTTTGGGGCCTCATATAATGCCAAGATCCTGATCACGATCTGGGATGGCGGCGGCACTGATCTGTTCGAATTCAGCAATTTCGAAACCGACCAGACCATCAACCTGCAGCCGGGGCAATTCAGCACCTTTTCTCCTGCACAGCTGGCCAATCTCAGCAACGGACAGCCCGGACCGGCCCATTTCGCGCGCGGCAATGTCGCCAACCCCCTGCTCTATGAGGGCGATCTGCGCTCGCTCATCGAAAATGTGCATACCGGCATCGGCAATGACATGATCACCGGCAATCAGGTGGCCAACTGGCTGAGCGCGGAGGCGGGCAATGACACGCTGATCGGCGGCGGGGGCGACGATACCCTGCAGGGCGGCAGCGGAGATGACTCGATGGACGGCGGTGCGGGCACGCGCGATGTCGCCCTGTTCAACCTCAACAGCACCGATATGACCGCCACCCTCAGCGGCGGTATCTTTGCGCTGAGCTCCGCCGAAGGCAGCGATCGGGTCACCGGGGTCGAATTGTTCCATTTCAACGATTTTGTCCTGTCTCTGGCTGAAATGACCGACCGGGCCGGGGGCGACCGCCCCGGAGGAACCGCGGGCAATGATGTGCTGAATGGGACCGCTGGCGCGGATGCGCTGAATGGTCTGGCTGGCAACGATCGCATTCTGGGCGAGGGCGGCAATGACACGCTGGATGGCGGGCCCGGAGCGGATACGCTCAATGGCGGTGACGGCGATGACCGGATCATCGGCGGGCCGGGCGACAGCGACCTGCGCGACCAGATCTTTGGCGGCGCGGGCAACGATAATATCGACGCCGGTGCGGGCAATGACCAGGTGTTTGGTCAGGACGGCAATGACACCATCGCCGGTGGCGCGGGCGTCGATGACCTGCAGGGTCAGAATGGCAATGACGTGATCACCGGCTCGGCGTTTTCCGATCTGGTGTTTGGCGGCGCGGGCAATGATTTTGTCAACGGCGGCTTTGGCCATGACCGGATCAATGGCGGCACCGGCGCGGATAAATTCTTTCACGTCGGGATCGCCGATCACGGGTCTGACTGGGTACAGGATTATGTGGCCGCGGACGGCGATGTGCTGCTCTGGGGGGGCGGACCAGCCACGGCCAGCGATTTCCAGGTCAATCTGGCCCATACCGCCAATGCCGCCGGGGAACGGTCGGGCAATGACGGCGTGCAGGAGGCGTTTGTGATCTACAAGCCGACCGAACAGATCATCTGGGCGCTGGTTGATGGCGGCGGTCAGAGTTCGATCAACATCCAGATCGGCGGCGATGTGTTCGATCTGCTGGCGTAAACCAGAGACTAAAAAGGGCCTGAACAGCATGATTTTGCCGAAAACGGGGTTTGGTGTAGGCTGATCCCATCTTCTGCAAATGTCCTTTCTGTTCAGGCTTCTCTCATGACCGACATCACGGATCGCACCCGCAACATTTCCTCAAACCCTGAAATCGGCAATATCGCCCTGGGCCTGACCCGCCCGGACGCGGTCGACACGGTTATCAGCATCCTTGAACTGCCCGACATTGGCGCCATCCTGCTGGACGGCACGCCGCTGAGCCAGATCGGCCAGGAACTGACCCACAACCAGCTGGAGCGGCTGGTGTTTCAACCCGATCCCACCGGGGTCGGCAACGACCAGTTCAGCTATCGCCTGACCACCGCAAGCGGATCCCGCAGTGAACCGGAAATCGACCTGACGACATTGGGCACGACCAGCGGCACCGCGCTGTATTTCTCGGCCGAGCGCAATGACGTGGGCACCGAACTGTGGCGGCTGCTGCCCGGCGGACAGGTCGAACTGGTCGCCAATATCCACGCCGGAGACGAAGATTCCCACCCGCGCTTCTTTGAGCGCCTCGGAGACGAGCTCTATTTCCGCGCCAATATGGACTTTGAGGTCCGCTTCAGCACCGGCTATGAACCCTGGCGCATCGGCCTGGATGGCACGCCCGAACTGATCGAAGAGGTCAATCCCGGTCGCCCGCATGGCGGCCCCAGCGAATTCACCGCCTTTGGCAGCCATGTCTATTTCCAGGGCACCAATGTGGACACCGGCGCCGAACTGTATCGCACCGGCCCGGGCATGGGGGTCGACCTGGTCGCCGACATCATCCCCGGCAGCGACAGTTCCCGCCCCACAGCCCTGACCGTCTACAATGGCGTGCTTTATTTCGTCGCCGACACCGACGCGCATGGGCGCGAGCTGTGGCGCTATACCGAAGATGGCGGCACCGAAATGGTGGCCGACATCTACGCGGGAACCAGCAATTCCAACCCTGCCAATTTTACCGTCTCGGGCGGCACGCTGTATTTCACCGCCAGCAGCCGCGGTGATGGAAACCAGTTATGGAGCATCGATCCACTGGGCAACCTGCAGCAGGTCACGGATGCGGATGACATCGGTGCCAACGCCAAACCGCGGGCGTTGTATGATTTTGCCGACGCGCTCTGGTTTCAGGCCGATCTGTCCAGCAGCCTGGGCAACAATTATGACCTCTACCGGCTGACATCGGGCGGTACGCCGGAGCTGGTCGAAAACATCACGGTTGGCGGTCTGGCCTCGGAAATCCGCCAGATGCAGGATTTTGGCGGCGCGCTGTACTTTGGCCTCGGAGAGAGCGTGGACGGCGACCGCCTTGGACAGGAACTCTGGCGGGTCCGCCCCGACGGCACGCTCGAACTGGTGGCCGATATCAATCCCGGTGCCCCGGCCTCGAACCCGGGCAGCTTCACGCCGTTCGGATCGGCGCTGTATTTCACCGCCACGACCGCAACCCATGGACAGGAGCTGTGGCGGGTCGATGCCGGTGGGCGGGCCGAAATGGTGCGCGATCTCAACCCCGGCGACGGGGCCGGCGTCTCAGCGCCCTATGTCTTCGAAGGCTACATGTATTTCGCCGGCGATGATGGCACCACCGGGTTCGAACTGTGGCGCATGTCGCCGGATGAAACCATGGAACTGGTCTCGGACATCAATGACGGGGCGGGCACCTCGCTCCCCTCCAATTTCGAACCGCTGCCAATCCAATATACCGTGGCGATGCCCGGGGGCAGCTTCGAGAATGATATCCTCAACGGGACACCTTTGGACGATATCAGCGACGGGGGGCCGGGCAATGACCGCCTTCTGGGGTTCGGCGGCAATGACAGCCTGGATGGCGGGCCCGGCGCGGATACGATCAATGGCGGCGACGGCGATGACCAGATCATCGGCGGGCCCGGCGACAGCGACCTGCGCGACCAGATCTTTGGCGGTGCGGGCCATGACAATATCGACGCCGGTGCCGGAAATGATCTGGTGTTTGGCCAGGACGGCAATGACACCATCGCCGGCGGCGCGGGTGTGGACGAGCTGCAGGGCCAGGATGGCGATGACGTCATAACAGGCTCTAATTATAGCGATCTGGTGTTTGGCGGCGCGGGCAATGATTTTGTCAACGGCGGCTTTGGTCATGACCGCATCAACGGCGGCTCCGGCGCGGACAGGTTCTTTCACGTCGGTGTCGAAGGGCACGGGTCGGACTGGGTGCAGGATTATGTGGCCGGTGATGGCGATGTGCTGCTGTGGGGAGGCGGACCGGCCACGGCCAGCGATTTCCAGGTCAACCTGGCCCATACCGCCAATGCCGCCGGGGAACGGTCGGGCGATGACGGCGTGCAGGAGGCGTTTGTCATCTACAAACCCAGCGAACAGATCCTCTGGGCGCTGGTTGACGGGGCCGGGCAGGATCAGATCAACATCCAGATCGGCGGCAATGTGTTCGATTTGCTGGCCTGAAAGGCAACACTCGCCAAAAAACAACGAGATATAAAGATACGTCCTTCACCGAGGGTCTGACTGCGCGCAGTCTGAGATGATCTTTGATTGCGCTCTTTACGTAACATTTCACATTCCAGGGATCCAACATGGCCGTTGCACTTGTTTACGATAACACCACCGCTCCTGAAATCTTGCGCCCGATCGAAGGAGACACGGTTTGGTCCGAAGGACCCGTCACCTATAATATCGTGCAATTGTCCAACTCGGCAGAGCTTGAGGCGTTCAACAGGCAACTGCCCGCTGGCACCACCATGACACAGGATCTGCCCGGATATTGGGCCCCGGATCTGGCGCTGGCGCTGGATTTGATCAATGACATTGTGGCCATCGACCTGCGGCTGACCGATGCCTTTGACGCCACTTATCTCATCGGGCAAGAGCGCAACGATGAAAGCCTGGGCGCCGCCAATACACCGTCCAATCCGGACGATGTTTTCCGGCCCGGCGTGTTTTTCAACACACTGGACGAAGCCCATACAACCGAAGGCGAGCTGGGCGGCGGGTCCGATCGGTTCCAGACCATCGTGCATGAATATCTGCATTCCCTGGGTCTGAACCACCCGCATGACACAGGCGGCAGCACGACGCTGGGAACCGGGGCGGACTCTGTCGGAGAATCCATGCAGGCCCCCTACCAATGGCATCAGACAAACGTCAGCTATACCTCCGCCCCCGGCGCCCCCGGCCCCGGCGAAGAAGACGCCTATACCTATGGGCGCGGTGTGACCGCAATGGCATTGGACATCGCCGCCCTGCACCGCATGTATGGGGCCAACATGACGGCACGGACCGGGGATACCACATACCAGCTGACCGACCCGCAGTCGGTTGCCCTGGATCTGAATGACGACGATGGCACCATTGCCATCGGGCGCGCCTATTACGGCATTTGGGATGCGGGGTCATCGGCCGGGGATGTCATCACCTATGAGGGCGACAGCAGCGTTGTGATCAACCTCCTGCCCGCCACATTGGGGGCCGCGCCTGATGCCAATCTGACCGGAACCCTTCAGGCCCTGCGCGACAGCGGGGTGCTTGACCAGCTGTCCACATCGCTCCAGACCGAACTGACCAACGAAGCCCATCAGGCGGGCGGGTTCTTTTCCTCCATTCTGGACGACGGCCTGGCCCGGATTCCGGGCGGCTTCTCCATCGCCAATGGCGTCGTGATCGAAGAGGCCTCGGGCGGGTCGGGAATGGACCTGTTGATCGGCAATGGTGCCAACAACCGGCTGATCGGCAACGGCGGGGATGACGCTCTGTTTGGCGGCGATGGTGCGGACCGTCTTTTGGGCGGCGATGGCGATGACCTGATCATCGGCGGGGCCAGCTCTGCGGATCTGCGCGATGTGGTTTTTGCCGGGGCCGGCGATGACAGCGTGGACGCCGGTGCGGGCAATGACCAGGTGTTCGGCCAGGACGGCAATGACACCATCGCAGGCGGCGCGGGCGTCGATGACCTGCAGGGTCAGAATGGCAATGACGTGATCACCGGCTCGGCGTTTTCCGATCTGGTGTTTGGCGGCGCGGGCAATGATTTTGTCAACGGCGGCTTTGGTCATGACAGGATCAACGGCGGGTCGGGCGCGGACAAGTTCTTTCACGTCGGCGTCGAAGGACACGGGTCGGACTGGGTGCAGGATTATGTGGCCGCGGACGGCGATGTGCTGCTCTGGGGGGGCGGTGCCGCCACCGCCGGCGATTTCCAGGTCAACCTGGCCCATACTGCCAATGACGCGGGCGAACGGTCAGGCGATGACGGCGTGCAGGAGGCGTTTGTGATCTACAAGCCCAGCGAACAGATCATCTGGGCGCTGGTTGATGGCGGCGGCCAAAGCGCGATCAACATCCAGATCGGCGGCGATACATTCGATCTGTTGGGGTAAACCAGAACAGGGCCCGGGAGACTCCGGGGGGGCTCTGGGGGGTCTCTGGGCGGGGCTCCCTTACCCGACCCGACCCTGGGCCTGACGGGCCAGGTTCTGCTGGTGCATGACCTCGAAATGAAAGGCGATCGCCTCGCCCACATCGTCAAAGTAATGCAGATTGCCATCCACCAGCACCGCGCCCGCCTCGCACATCTGGCGCATCATGGGCGGCGCATGGGTCACCACGATGGCCCCGGCATTGCGCATTCGCTCCTTGAACAGGGCCTGTGCCTTGTTCTTGAAGATCTCGTCCCCGACCGATGTCACCTCATCCACCAGATAGGTGTCAAACCGGATTCCCATCGACACCCCGAAACCCAGCCGCGCCCGCATCCCCGAAGAATAGGTCCGCACCGGCTGGTGGAAATGCATCCCCAGCTCGGCAAAGCTTTCGACGAAATACAAAAGCTCGTCCGTGTCGACCCCATAGACCCGGGCGATGAACCGCACGTTCTGGGCCCCGGTCAGATCATGGTGAAACCCCCCGGCCAGCCCCACGGGCCAGGAAATGGTTCCATAGGTCCGGATGCGGCCGGAATCTGGTTCCATCGCGCCCGCAATCATGCGCAACAGGGTCGATTTTCCCGCCCCGTTGCGCCCCAAAAGACCAACCGAAACGCCGGTCGGAAAGGTGACGTTGAGATTGTTCGCCACCACTTTGCGTTCGCCACGGAACAGGAACGACTTCTTGAGATTCTCCAGACGGATCATGCCCCTGCCCTATCTGCGGTCCCGCAGGCTGTAATAGACCAGCAGCAGGATGAACCACACGATCAGGAGAAACCCGCCGATCAGCACGGTCAGGATCAGCCGTTTTGGCGCGGTCGATGTTTCCGGCATGGTCGGGCGCAGATAGGCCGTCAGATACCGGCTGGTGCGTTGTGCTTCGGACACCGCCGCATCATAGGCGCTCAGCGAACTCAGATAGGTCTGTTCCGCGAATGTCCGATCCACCAGCAGCTCTTCGTATTCGCCAATGACAGCCGCATAACCCTGTTCGGGATTGCCGCTGTCGTTGGCCCCCTGCCCGCCAAGCCCCAGCTTCTGACGTTCGGCGGCGATCCGCGCCTCGATCACCTCGATCGTCCGGGCAAACTGTTCCAGTCTCGGGTCGGTGTCCTGCGAGATCAGCACCAGTTTGTCCCGTTCAATCAATTCGGTCGCCAGCTGTGACTGCAGCGCGCTCAGCAGCCCCATCTGACCGGCGATATCCGCCTCCGGGTTCACGATCTGATTTTCGATGCGAAAGGCTGTCAGCGCCTTGCGCGCCTCGATCAGGCGGGCGATGGATTTGTCACGTTCCTCGGCCGCATACAGGGTTGCATCGCTTCGGGCGACCGCGCTCATTTCGTTGATCTTGCGGCTGGACTCCAGAAAGACCAGCTCGGCCAGACGGTGCGCGGTTTCGCGCTCAAAGGCAAAGGTGCGGACTTCGATCAGCCCCGATCCCTCGTAATAGACCCGTATCATGCGCGGCCAATATTCGACCAGGTCCTCGATGCTGCTGTCCTGTGTCAGGGTAAAGGCCGGATCAAAATCGGGCTTGGTAAAGGCGGCACGCAGATCCAGCTGCGCATTGACCCGCTCCACCATTTCCTGGCTCTGGATGAATTCATACAGAATGTCGGTGTCCGAAGAACTGGCCGAAGACAGACCGGTCAGCCCGCCCAGAACATCCAGCGCCGATTTGGTTTCTTCGGCGCGCACGGCAAACCCCACGCGGGATTCATACTGATCGACGGCAATAAAAACCATGTAATATATCGTGGCTGCAATCGGGGCCAGCACCAGACAGATAAAGCTGAACAGAATACCCCAATGCCGGGCGCGCACCCGTGTGGGTCCGGCCATGGGCGGCACCGCAAGCGTCGGTCCGGCCCCGGCACCGGCTGCGGCCCCAGCCTGAGGCGACGGCGGTTGAACGGGCTTCAGAGCAGGAGCGGTCTCGGGTTTTCCCTGATCGGACCGCGCTCCGTCTCCGGATTGTGCTGCGGGCTGTGTCACTGCCAATAAACCTTCTCGAAATCTTTTGTCTTCCGCCTCTTATATCACTAAAAGCCGAATGAACACCGCGCAATAATTGCATATGTAAGGCGTCTCACGGCATGACAGCACACCCCGCTCAGGCTCCGCGCACCCGGCGATTGCGCTCGGTGCGGACGATCACGGCGCTGATGCTGCGTGAGATGGCAACATCCTATGGCCGGTCGGTCGTTGGCTATCTCTGGGCGATCATCGAACCCGTTGCCGCCCTGACCCTGATGACCGTGGTGTTCAGCGCCTTCCTCAGAAACCCTGCATTAGGGTCGAATTTCCCGCTGTTCTTTGCCTCGGGATTTCTTGTCTTCAACATCTACGTGGATGTGGGCAACAACGTTGCAAGAGCCGTGCAATATTCCCGCCCGCTCCTGGAATTTCCCGCCGTGACGCCGCTGGATGCCCTGTTGGCGCGATTCCTGTTGAATTTCCTGACACACATCATCGTGATTGCGATCATCCTGATCGGCATCATGGCGATCTATGACCTGAACCAGGTCATGGATTACGAAAAACTCACCCTGGCCATTCTGCTGGCCGGGCTGTTTGCGCTCAGCATCGGGACCTTCAATTGCTACCTGTTCGTCGCCTTCCCGTCCTATGCCCAGATCTGGGCGATCCTGAACCGGCCGATGTTCATCGTGTCCGGCATTTTCTTTCTGTTCGACAGCATCCCCCAGCCCTTTCGGGATTATCTCTGGTTCAATCCCATGGTGCATATCATCGGGCTGACCCGCGCCGGGATCTATCCCACCTATGAGGCCAGCTATGTGTCGGTCCCCTATGTCGTCGGATTGTCGCTGGTCCTGCTGCTGGTCGGTCTGCACATCATGCGCCGCTATCTGCGCGATGCCATGAACCTCTGAGTGAGGGCAGGTCCCGCACAGGCCCCGCACAGGGGACGAACAGGGGGCCACAGAACAGGGGACGAACAGGGGCCGCAGCCCCTTGCCTCACGCCCGGGACAGAACCTTGAGCAGTTTCTGGAACCGCTCGGCCACCCCCGGCTGCAACAGATAGCCACAGTCGATATAGGGCGCGTTGCGAACGTCGCGGTCGTTGAACAGAGCCTGTTTCGGGGTCAGATTTTCAACCCGGTTCCCATATTGCTTGAGAAACGCCCGCTCCACATGCGCAAACAGAAACGGCGGAAACGGGCGCGCTTCGCGCAGATGGGGCTCATAGATCTGTTCCAGCGCCTCCAGCTCGCCCGCAATCTCGCCCCGGCATTTGTCAAAGGCATAGCGCAATTGCGCCGAGGGGATCTTGCTGCCATAGGTCAGGCGGTTCAGCACCCGCAGGGTCTCGGTCTCTCCCGGAGACTGACGCTGGTTGTCACTGCGCGGCCCCGACATGTTCAGCGTCTGTCCCAGAACCTCCCGGCTGAAATGCGCCACGACATCTTCGCCCGATTCCAGAATGTTGTTGTAGGAAAAAATCCGAAGTCTGCGCGGCCCGACGATCTGGGCCCATTTGTCCAGCGCATTCATGTAATTCAGATAGATGCTGGCCATCGGCGCGGACACCTGGTTGTTCAGGAATTCCGGATAGGGGCGGCTGAATCCATGTTTGACCAGCTCCTGCCAGACGGATGGCAACAGATGATCCCACCGGCGCGCGTAATAGATCACCTCTACATTCTGGGTCCCGATCTGTTCGAGCATCGCGCGGATCGCGGGGCTGGGCACATGGGCCAGATTTTCCGAAGACAGGACCAATGTATGCGTATCCGGCAGCGCTGCCAGACTGTCCAGCAAGGCGGGCGACAGTTTGCCCTGTTTCTTCAGCTGCTCGGGGATGCCGTGATGCCCCGGCAAAAGCTGCATGTCCGTGTGGCGTCCGAATTCGGGATACTCGTATCCCTGTTGGTGCAAATGCCGACGGTTCTGAAACAGCGCTTCCTGCAGGCTGCTGGTCCCTGTTTTGGCAGGTCCAATGTGAAAAACAATCTTCTTTTCCATCGTCGCAAAATCTCGGCTGCTCACTGAGTATTCCCGTCTCTGCACAACAGGCAGGCTGCAACGGGCAGGCTAGAGTGTTGTCTTGGCACTCCACCATCTATTTGACCACCCCCAAACGTCGGGTTTCTGCATCACGGATTTGACCCGCCCAGACCCAACTGCTAAGCGCAACCCAACATCAAATTTACAAAATTGCAGGCTCGGCCTTGTCTCGAATCAAATATGCGCTGCGACTGATCTTTCTGTCGCCCCATCAGTTCCTATATGTGCGTCGGATGAAGCGGAGCGGCCTGTTCGATCGCCGGTTCTATACCGAGGTCAACCCGCTGATCCACTGGGTGTTCAAACTCTTCCCCGAGCGCCACTTTGCCCTGTTCGGAGAGGCTGCGGGGCTGTATCCCAATCCCGATTTCTCGCCCAAGGCCTATCTCAAGCACAACCCCGACATCCAGGGCTCCGCAATCCCGCCCTTTGATCATTACCTGCGCATCGGACGTCACGAACAACGGATCACCAAAGATCTGCCCGCTGATGTCGGCGGACAGAACATGCCGCTGCCAAAACTGCGGGGGGCCGCCGCGAACCCGGCCGATTATGCGGTCGTGATCCATGTCTATTACCATGAACTGTGGGAGGAATTCGACGCCAGGCTGAAACTGCTGGACTTCGATTTCGACCTGTTTGTCAGCCTGACCTACAAGGGCGACGAAAGCGATGCGCTGGCAGAGCGGATCCGCGCCGATTGGCCCCAGGCGCGGGTTCTGCCGATGTCCAACCACGGGCGCGACATCTTTCCCTTTATCCATGTGATCAACTCCGGGCTGCTGTCCCCCTACAAGGCGATCTGCAAATTCCACACCAAGAAATCGCCCCACCGTCAGGACGGCGACCATTGGCGCCAGCATCTGATCGACGGCATTCTGCCCGAAACCGGCACCCGGGCGCTGCTGGAACGGTTTGTCGCCGAACCCGATGCCGCCTTTTGGGTGGCCGACGGGCAGCATTTCAACGACACCCAGTGGTGGGGATCGAACAAGACCAAGACCATCGAGCTGTTGCAGCGGATCGAAATCCCGGTTGATCTGGACCGGCTGTCGTTTCCGGCCGGGTCGATGTATTGGCTCAAACCCCAGATCGTGACGCTGTTGCGTGGCCTGCAGCTGGGGGCCGAGGATTTTGACCCCGAACTGGGTCAGACCGACGGCACCGTGGCCCATGCGATCGAACGGGTTCTGGGGGTGATGACCGATGCTGCGGGTCTGCGGATCCTGCAGAGCTCGGAAATCGCCGCCCTGCCCGATCCCGCCCCGGCGCCGGACACGCCCGACTATGTTTCGGCCTTTTACCTGCCCCAGTTCCACCCGACCCCGGAAAACGACGCCTGGTGGGGTGCCGGTTTTACCGAATGGATGGCGGCCACCCGCGCCCGGCCCAATTTTGTCGGCCACGCCCATCCGGTGCTGCCCGCCGATCTGGGCTTTTACGACCTGCGCGTCACCGAAACCCTGGGACAGCAGGCCGCATTGGCCCGCGATGCAGGGATCGACGCATTCTGTGTCTATCACTACTGGTTTGACGGCACCCGCATTCTCGAAGCCCCCATCGACCGGCTGCTGACGCGGCCCGATGTCGACTTCCCGTTTTATCTCTGCTGGGCCAATGAAAGCTGGCGGCGCAACTGGGATGGCATGACCGGCGAGGTGCTGCTGAATCAATCCTATACGCCGGGGTTCGCGGCCAATCTGGCCGAAAGCCTGATCCCCTATTTCAACGATCCCCGCTATCAGCGTCCCGACGGCACCCGGCCCCGGTTCGTGATCTATCGCCCCGAAGACATGCCCGATCCCGCCGGGGCCGTGGCCGAAATGCGCGACACCTGGCGTCGCCTGGGCATTGGCGAGGTCGAATTGGGGGCCGTGCTGTTCCATATCGAAGGCGAAAGCCCGGTGGCCCAGGACCTGTTCGATTTCTGGGTCGAAATGCCGCCGCATGGGCTGGTGGGATCAGACGACTATCTGTTTGGTGGCCCCGACGGCAACCAGATGCAGGCCGGGGTGATGCCCAGCTTTTCGGGGTTGATCTATGATTACAACGCCGTGCGCGAAACCAGCCTGAGCGCACGCTATGCCAACGCATTGCCCGCAAACACCATTGCCGGGATCATGCCCAGCTGGGACAATACCGCGCGGCGCGGGCGCGATGCCCATATGGCCTATGGCGCCAACCCGGTGTCCTTTGAACGCTGGCTGCGCGGCACGCTGCAACAGCGGCTCGGGCGCTCTTATCGGAACGAACTTTTTATCAATGCGTGGAATGAATGGGCGGAAAAGGCCATGCTGGAGCCCACGCAACAATTTGGCGCGGCCAATTTGGATGTTTTAAGGCGTAATTTATGATTGAATTCCATGGTACCTGCCCTGTCTGTGCCTCCACACAAGGGTTCCAAAGCCCGGATGAATGGTTTCGCGACCATCTGATCTGCCGCGGCTGCGGATCAATCCCGCGCGAACGCATTTTCACATGGGCGCTGGAAACCTTTCGCCCCGGCTGGCGTGATATGCAAGTCCACGAATGCTCGCCCTCGGACCGGGCGGTCTCCAAACGGCTGGCCGATGAATGCGCAGGCTATATCGGATCGCAATACTTCCCGGACGTGGACCGCGGCACACTCCGGGACGGGGTGCGCTCGGAAAACCTCGAGGCGCTCACCTTTGCAGATCAGAGCCTGGATTTGCATGTGCATCTGGATGTGATGGAACATGTGAACCGCCCGGACCAGGCCATCCGGGAAATGTGTCGCACCCTGAAACCCGGTGGGTTGGCGATTTTCACCACGCCGATCTATCCGGACAAGGCCGGCAATGAACGCCGCGCGATCTATTTTGACGATGGCGTCGAACATCTGGCTCCGGCCGAATATCATGGCAACCCGATCGACGAAGACGGCGGCGCGCTGGTGACCTTTCATTTCGGGCGCAATTTCAGCACGCTGGTCCGCGCCTGGGAGCCGAATTTTGCAGTGACCCATCTGATCCCCGACGACCCCAGCATCGGGGCGGTTGGCGAATTTCGCGATGTCTTTGTCCTGCGCCGGATCGGCTGAGGTCGCACGATGACCGGTTCTGCCCATGTCACGATCCTCCTGGCCATGCGCAATGGCGGGGACGAACTGGCCCCCCAGCTGGACAGCTATCTGACCCAGACCCTGAAACCGGCGCGCATTCTGGCCTCGGACGATGGGTCGCACGATGACAGCCGCGCCGTCTTTGAACGCTTTGCTCAGCGCGCCCGCGCCGACGGTATCGACTGTCAGCTGTTTGACGGGCCGCAAAAGGGGGCCACCGCCAATTTCCTGTCGCTGCTGGCCCGCCCCGGTGCCGACACCACCCATGTGGCGCTGTCGGACCAGGACGACATCTGGTTGCCCGGCAAACTGGAGGACGCGGTCCAGCGTCTGGCCCCACAGGGTGCCCACCCGGCCCTGCTGGGCACGCGCAGCTGGGAATGGGACCCGGACACCGATCGCCGGCAGCTGTCACGCCCGGTGCCGCCGCCCTATGATTTCCGCCACGCGCTGGTGCAGAATTTTGCCGGTGGCAACACCATGATGCTGAATCGCAGCGGTCTGGATCTGGTGCAACGCGCCCTGCCCCGCACCCGGGATGCCGCCGTGCATGACTGGTGGCTGTACCAGCTGATTTCGGGGGCCGGTGGGACCGTCCTGCTGGGCGAAGAGCCGCATATCCTCTACCGCCAGCATCACGGCAATCAGATCGGTGCCAATACCGGGCTGCGCTCGAAACTGCGGCGGTTTCGCGCCATGCTGTGCGGCACCTATCGCACCTGGAATGATCTCAATGTCACCGCGCTGAACGCGACCCGTGATCTTCTGATGCCCGACGCACAGGACATCCTGTTCCGGTTTGCCCGGGATCGCGGCCGCGCGCTGCCGGCCCGGCTGGCCATGTTGCGCAGCACCCGGCTGCGCCGCAAGGGCGGCCTCAACCAGGCCACCCTGTGGGTGGCCGCCGTGTTGGGCAAACTCTGATCCGGTTCGACCCGATCAGGCTCAAACGCCCATATCAGAGCCTGTTTCAACCTGTTTTGCGGGCCGCCATCAGCCGCTTCTGCGAAACAGGTTGCCAATGGTCTGGAACACCAGATCAAAGTCATAGCACATGCTCTGATGGCGCTGATAAATCAGATCCAGCCGCGCCTTGGCCGGAACGCAGACCTTGGAATACACCAGATCGGTTTCCTCAGGGGTGGCACAGCGCGCCAGCAGCGCCGCCTCGTGGCGGTGATAGGTGATCGATGCCAACCCCGTCACCCCGGGGCGTGATTTCAGCACCTCGCTGTAGATCTCGGGATGGCGTTCGACATATTCCCGCAGCGGCGGGCGCGGCCCGACAAAGCTCAGATCGCCCCTGAGAATGTTCCAGAGCTGGGGAAATTCATCCAGCCGTTTTGAACGCAGCCAGGCCCCGGTGGGGGTGATCCGCGCACTCTTGTCCCCGCCCGAAACACCGGCGTCCTCGGCAACCACCGTCATCGTGCGCAGCTTCCACAACATAAAGGGGCGATCCATCCCGTTCATCCGCTCGGCCACATAGAAAATCGGACGTCCCTCCCGGATCAGCAGCCAGATCAGCAGCCCCAGCAGGATCGGCCCCAGCAGCAGCACCAGCAGCGCGGCAAAGAACAGATCGAATATGCGTTTTCTCCAGGTCATGCGGTTCCTTGCCCTCGGTATGTGTCAGCAGTGTTTATCGGCGGTGTTTGCCCGCTATGTGACATGTGGCCCGATCCGGCGCCAGTCCGCCACCATCTGCGACGGATCAGCAGCGGTGCGCCCGACCACGGACATCGCAGCCAACCGCGCGGGATCCAGTTCAACCCGGGCGATCACCCCGTCGGGGGCCGGACGTGGTGTCCAGGCCAACCCGGCCGCATCCAGCAGCGCGCCCATGGCGATGGGACCGGGCGCGGCAATGTTGAGCGCGGGCGGCAGATCCGTCGCCGCCACCACATCGCCCAGGGCCTGTGCCAGATCTCCCATCCCGATATAGCTGCGTTGCGGCGTGCCGCCATCGGGCAGGACATCCAACGCAAATCCCGGCCGCCAGCCGCCCAGAATCGCATCCAGCCCGGCGATATTGCCAATCCTCAGTGCGCTCACCGTCGCCCCCAATGCGGCCCCCAGGGCCGCGCCCCGCGCCTCCATCCGGGCCTTGGCCACCCCATAAGGGGCCTGTGGGCACAGCGCGGCGGTCTCGTCCAGGCAGCCCGGTTGATTGCCATAAACAGCCGCCGATGACGCCAGCAACACCCGCGCGCCCGTGGCCGCCCCGACCCGAATCGCCGCCTCGGCCAGGGTGACATTGTCCTCCAGATCCGCGCCCCGGCCCGGAATGACCCCGGCCAGACACAGGATCACATCACAATCGCGCGCGGCCCGCCGATAGGCATCTCCGTCATGCAGCGGGTCAAAGATCGCCCATGTCCCCGCTGTTGGGCCTTCTGTTGTTGCTTGTGTGGCAGGCCCGGACCGGCTCTGCCACAGCACGTCTGCAGACCGCCGCCCCCAGCACCGTTGCAACACACGGCCAATCCGGCCTGTTGCTCCAACAACCAATGTGGCAGGAAACGACATGATACTCCTTGTTCAGGTTGACGCGTTCTCCCACGGCAGTATCTTGCGAACACCAAAAATCAAGACATTTCCGACAGGCGGGCTTCATGCGGCATATCCTTTTACTTCTCGTTCTGGTCAGCGTCGGCCTGCTGCCTGCGGCCTGTTCGCGCAGCCGCCTGCCCGGGGGCGCGCCGGTCAGCGAAGAAATCCTGAAAGAGGCCGACGCGGAAACCGCCGATTTCGCGCTCTACCCGGTCACCCGCGCCTTTCTGCCCACCGTGGCCCAATGGCCGACCACCGGAACCCAGGAAAACCTGCGCTGGATCGCCGGCAGCCAGGGGGCCAAAACCCAGATCATCCAGCCCGGCGACAAGCTGACGCTGCGGATCTGGGACAGCAGCGACAATTCACTGCTGACCTCTCTGGATGAAAAGATGGTCCAGTTGCAGGATGTGACCGTCGCCTCGAACGGGTCGATCTTCATGCCCTATGTGGGCAATATCAGCGTCATCGGCCTGACCCCGGATCTGGCCCGCGAGGAATTGCAATCGGCGCTGGAAACCATCATCCCCTCGGCCCAGCTGCAGCTCGACATGAACGAAGGGCGCAACAACTCGGTCGATCTGGTCAGCGGTGTGGCCCGGCCCGGCACCTATCCGATGCCCGACCGCAACTATTCGGTGATGGGGCTGATTTCGGCAGGCGGCGGCATCGCTGCGACGCTGAACAACCCGCAGATCCGGCTGATGCGCGGCGGCGCGCTTTATGGCACCTCGGTTGACAATCTGCTCAACAATCCCCGGTTCGATACCCTGCTGCGCGGCGGCGATCGGGTGTTCGTCGAAGAGGACGAACGCTATTTCCTGTCCTTCGGGGCCACCGGCCGCGAAGACCTGCATGTTTTCACCAAGGACACGGTTTCGGCCATGGACGCCGTGTCGATCACCGGCGGCCTGCAGGACAACAAGGCCGACCCCAAGGGGTTGCTGATCCTGCGTGAATATCCCGCCTCTGCGGTGGCGGCCGGCAATCGCGGCCCGCGTCAGCCCCGGGTGGTGTTCTCGCTGGACCTGGCCAGCGCCGACGGCATCTTTTCGGCCCGCCGGTTCCAGATCAACCCCGATGATCTGATCATCGCCACGGAATCGCCGATCAACGACGTGCTGACCGTGTCCAACATCATCGGCAACTTTGTCGGTGTCTTCAACACCACCGCCAATCTGGGCAATTGATCCCGCGCCCCTGACGCCGCTCACAGCGGGCTGGTCACGGGCGGACACAGGGGGGCACAGGGGGGCGGGCACGGGACCTGGACCGGATCAGCCCGGCACCGCGATCCGCAGATGTGCCGGAACCAGGGCGTTCATCTGCCGGATATGTTCCGGCAGGCAGCGGGTCGTGAAATCATAGGTTTCGACCACATGCGCCCGGGCCGCGGGCCCCAGATGGGCATAGGCACCGGGGTTGGCCAGCACGTCGATCACCTGATCCGCCAGCGCCTGCGGATCAAAGAAATCCACCAGCAGCCCGGTTTTGCCATGGGTCACCGCCTCGCGCACTGACGGCACATCGGACGCCACGATGGTGGCCTGCATGGCCATGGATTCCAGCAGCGACCAGCTCATCACAAAGGGCATGGTCAGATGCAGGTGACAGCGGCTGATCTGGACCACCTGACAAAAGCTGGAATAGGGCACCCGGCCCAGGAAATGCACCCGGTTCCAGTCGACGCTGTCACCCAGTGCCTCGGTCAGCTCGGCGCGCAGCCCCTGCGGGTGCTTGCTCTTGCGACCATACGAAACATCATCACCCCCCACCACCAGCACCCGTGCGTTGGGCCGGGCGGCCAGGATCCGGGGCAGCGCCGCCATAAAGATGTGAAAGCCGCGGGCATGTTCCAGATTGCGGGCCAGATAGGTGAACACCTCATCCTGTCGGGTGATCGGCCGCTCCAGCCGCCCCAGCGTGAGCGACACCTCCGGGTCAGGCCCCAGCCGATCGGTGCGGATCCCGTCATGGCAGGTGTAGAATTTCGGATGGAAGGCGTCGGGAAACGTGTTCTTTTGCCAGACGGTCGGCACATGGCCCAGATCCACCTTGTGGATATTGGCATAGGGCACCGCGTTGCGGGCCTCCATCAGGAACGGCATGTGATCGGAAACCGGCTCGGCCGGGTCGAACCCGACCAGCCCGCCGGTGGCGTTGTAGAAATATTCAAAGAATCCCAGGATCGGCACATCCGGCCAGATCTGTTTCATGAACAACAGCTCGCCCCAACCGGTATGACCCAGGATCAGATCCGGGCGAAACCCCTCGCTCTGTTCCAGATCGCGTGCGGCCATGGCCGCCCCAAACCCCGCCCCCGTGGCCTCTTCCCAGACCTTGGACAGCCCATAGGCCTTGGCGTCGGGGCTGTGGTGGGGCTTGTAGGTTCGGGTCAGCACCCCGTTGATCCGGGGCGCATCCTGGCGTTGGGTCAGGAACACGATCCGATGCCCCCCCTGCGCGACCAGCCACATGAGCAGCTCGCGATATTGCCCGGGCATGTTCTGGTGCACAAAGAGAATATTCATCGTTCAAATCCTGTCCTGCTAATGCAAAAGCCCCTTGAGATAGGTGCCATATCCATTCTTGCTGAACAGCTCGGCCCGCTCTGCCAACTGCGCATCCGTGGTCCAACCATTCTGATGCGCGATCTCTTCGGGACAGCCGGTCTGCAGGCCCTGGCGTTTTTCCAGCGTGCGCACGAAATTGCCCGCATCCAGCAGGGACCCATGGGTGCCGGTGTCCAGCCAGGCATAGCCCCGCCCCATGCGTTGCAGGGTCAGTTCGCCGTCCTCCAGATACATCTCCAACAGCGACGTGATCTCCAGCTCTCCGCGCGCCGAGGGGCGCACCCTGCGGGCCCGCTCCGGGGCTGTGCCATCCAGGAAATACAACCCCGTCACCGCATAGTTCGACGGCGGCACCGGCGGTTTTTCGATGATCGACCTGACCGACCCGTCGGGGGCAAAATCCACCACACCATAGCGTTCGGGATCTGCCACGTGATAGCCGAACACGGTGCCGCCGGTGGTCTGGGAATCCGCCGCCGCCATCAGTTCGGGCAGCCCGTGACCAAAAAAGATATTGTCGCCCAGCACCATGGCCGACGGCGCGCCATCCAGAAACTCCTCGGCCAGAATATAGGCCTGTGCCAGCCCCTCGGGGTTGGGCTGGGTCACATAGGTCAGCGCGATTCCCCACTGGCTGCCATCCCCCAGCATACGTTGAAACTGGGCCTGGTCCTGCGGCGTGGTGATCATGCAGATCTCGCGGATACCAGCCAGCATCAGCACCGAGATCGGATAATAGATCATCGGTTTGTCATAGATCGGCAGCAGCTGCTTTGAGATCCCGATGGTGATCGGATACAGCCGGGTGCCGCTGCCGCCCGCCAGAATGATGCCTTTGCGGTTGGTCATATGTTGTGTTTCAACCTCTCGAATATGGGCCTGCGCCGCAGGTTCTGCGCCGATCCGGCCCGCGTCATGAAAATCAGTCTTTCTTCAGGGCGTCCAGATCGGCCAGGATCTCGGTCAGCCCCGCCTTCCAATCCGGGCGCGGCAGGCCAAAGACCGCCTCGGTCGCGGAATTGTCCATGCGCGAATTGAGCGGGCGCCGGGCCGGTGTGGGATAGTCTGAACTGGGGATATCGACCACGTCACAGTCAATCCCGGCCTGGTCAAAGATCTCGCGGGCAAAATCGGCCCAGCTGACATCCGGTCCGCCCGACACATGGTAGCTGCCCGATTTCGACGGATCCGCCACCAGCTGCCGGGCCACGGCCAGACAGGCATCGGCCAGCGCCGCCGCCGGGGTCGGGCCGCCGATCTGATCGGCCACAATGGTCAGCCGGTCGCGCTCGGCGCCCAGCTTCAGCATGGTCTTGATGAAATTATGTCCATGTGCGGATACCACCCACGACGTGCGCAGGATGGCATGCACCCCGCCTGCCGCGCGCACCGCGATTTCGCCGTTCAGCTTGGTGCGCCCATAGGCCCCCAGCGGTCCCATCGGGGCGTCCACCGCAAACGGCTGATCACCGGATCCGTCAAAGACGTAATCGGTCGACACCTGTACAAACGGCAATCCGCGCGCGGCCGCTGCGCGGGCCAGGGCACCGGCGGTGGTGGCATTGATCATCTCGGCCAGCGGTTCGTCCTCTTCGGCCTTGTCGACGGCCGTATAGGCCACCGCATTGATCACCGCATCGGCGTCTGTCGCTGTGACAAAGGCAACGCAGGTTTCGGGGCGGGTGAAATCCGCCTCGTCCAGCCCGCGCACCTCCAGCGTGACATCACCGGCCCGGCGGATCAGCTCCTGACCCAGCTGGCCGATCTCTCCGAATACAAGACACTTCATGCTTTCACTCCCAGACGTTCGCCCACGCCGGCGCGGTCCTGCAGCGCCCGCCACCAGTTTTCATTGTCCAGATACCATTGCACGGTGCGCGCCAGCCCCTCTTCGACCGTGACACTGGGCCGCCAGCCCAGTTCGGTCCGGATCCGGGTCGGGTCGATGGCATAGCGCGCATCATGGCCGGGCCGGTCGGTGACAAAGGTGATCTGCGCCCGATAGGAGGCGCCATCGGCCCGCGGACGTTTTTCATCCAGAATACCGCACAGCGTCTCCACCAGCGCGAGGTTGGTGCGTTCATTTTCGCCACCGATGTTATACGTCCGCCCCAGCGCGCCCTTCTGCACCACGGTCAGCAGCGCATCGGCATGATCCTCGACAAACAGCCAGTCGCGGATGTTGGACCCATCGCCATAGATCGGCAGATCCCTGCCCGCCAGCGCGTTCAGGATGATCACCGGGATCAGCTTTTCGGGGAAATGATAGGGGCCGTAATTGTTCGAACAATTGGTCAGCACCACCGGCAGCCCATAGGTCTCGGCCCAGGCGCGCACCAGATGGTCCGAGCTGGCCTTGGACGCCGAATAGGGCGAACGCGGGTCATAGGCGGTGTCTTCGGTGAACAGCACGTCGGGGTCGCTGGGCAGCGAGCCATAGACCTCGTCGGTCGAGATGTGATGGAAACGGAACGTCTCCGGCCTGCCTGCCTGCATCCAATAGCTGCGCGCCGCCTCGAGCATGTTGTAGGTGCCGGTGATATTGGTTTCGATGAAATCGCCGGGGCCGTCGATCGACCGGTCCACATGGGATTCCGCGGCCAGATGCATCACCGCATCCGGGCTGTGTTCGCCAAAAACCCGGTCCAGCGCCGCCCGATCGCGGATGTCGGCCTGCACGAACACGTAATTCGGGCTGTCCGCGACGCTGGCCACATTGTCCAGACAGGCGGCATAGGTGAGCGCATCGAGATTGACCACCTGATGTCCGTCCCGAATGGCCTGGCGCACAACGGCGGATCCGATGAATCCCGCCCCCCCGGTGACAAGCAGTTTCATGGTCTCTTATCCTTCCCAGACAAACGGGCTGTCGAAATCGGCCAGGGCGGGGGCCACCGCATCCTTGCCCGAGAGCACCGGATCGCCCCCCTGCGCTGGGTCGATCCCCCAGTCGATCCCGCAGCTGTCCCAGCGGACGGCCCCGTCACAGTCGGGCGCGTAATAATCGGTGCATTTATACAGGATCTCGGTATCGGGTGCGCGGGTCACAAAGCCGTGCAGAAACCCGGCGGGCACCAGCAGCTGCTTGCCGTTTTCTGCTGTCAGCTCTTCGCCATACCAATGGCCATAGGTGGGGCTGCCCTTGCGGATGTCGACCGCCACGTCAAACAGCGCCCCCTGGCCACAGCGCACCAGCTTGTCCTGGGCGTGGGGCGGGGCCTGGAAATGCAGACCACGGATGGTGCCCGTCTGGGCCGACATCGAATGATTGTCCTGTACGAACTCCAGATCGATACCATGGTCGTGCAGAAGCCGTTTGTTCCAGCTTTCGCTGAAAAATCCGCGCGCATCGCCAAACCGATTGGGGGTCAGAACCTTCACACCGGGAAGGGACGTTTCTTGTATCTGCATTTTATCTCAATTTCCGGTCTCAAACTCAGTTCCCCTTTAGCAACCCAACCTCAAACAGTCACCGGGGGAAGCGAATAAATTGCGCCAACACGTCAAAGGGTCCCAATCGGGCCACATGGAACCTCACCCGTCGTCCCTGTGCGTCCCTGTGCGTTACGGGGCGTTACGGGGCGTTACGGCGCGCTGCGTTTGCGCACCCACCCCAAAAAGGCCGCATCCGGCTTGCGCAGGCGCGGTGCGCCCGAACGCGCCCAGACCCCGCGCCAATCCGCCTCCAGCGCATGGACATCGACACCGGGCATCAGGCGGCGGGCCTCGTCACGGGCGGCCTCGGACAGGGTTGGCGGGCGGGCATCGCCTTCGACCAGCCCTCCGCGCGGCGTAAAGCGGATCAGATCGCCGGGCTCTTCGCGCATGTCGTAATCGGGCAGATGCCCCGCCTCGATCATGTCGCGCAGCATCTTGCGGAACACCCGTCGGGGGCTGGCAGATCCGGATTTCTTCAACAGCGTTTCGACGGACACCGTCCACCCCGGCTGACGGCCACAATGTTTGCGCGCCAGTTCATAGATGCGCCGCTCCAGCGGTTTGCGCAGACGGAAATAATCCCGGCTGAGCGTCAGCACCGATTTCGACAGCACCGCCCGGAACAGCCAGTCCGACAGCGTCACCGCCACGCTGACCATTCGCCCGCCACCCTTGGCCGATGTGGGGGACTTGCGCACGATCTCCCAGCTTTCGATCAGACCAAACCCGGTGGTGGTCTCGGTCTCTCCGGTGGCGATATTGGTGGTGATCCGGGTGCCGGCCAGCCGCTCAAAGGCCTCGCGCAGACGGCGATAGGCGTCCCCGCTGGTTTCGCGGTTGGTGGCGACCAGCAGATCATGCGCCTTGAGGTGCAGCGTCCGGCTGACCTGGCGGCCCGCGTTCAGCGCCCCCATCAGCTGCGAGATGCAAAAGATCAGGATGTCCTTGTCATGGATCGTCGCCAATCCCTTGACCGATGGTGTCACCGTGATCTGCACCCTGTTGTGCTCATACTCCAGAATGCGGCGATCCGGTCGGGTGGCCAGCGAAAACAGCGGATGCTCCATGCTCGCCAGATCGTTCTTGGGGATGGCATCAAAAATATCGCAGACGAAAAAATCGCTCTGTCGCATTCGGTCCGGCAAAAGGTCTGCACCCTTCCCGCCTGCCACGGTCATACCAGTCACTGCCTCGTCCTCATCTGCCTGCGCTCGGGCGCCCTGTGTTCAGGGTCATCCCCTTGGCCGAATTCCCCGGATATTTCCGTCGGATCCGACTCGTTTTCTTTCGTGGTTTTAGTGACACCCACCCTAGAGTTATCCACAAGCTCGCACAACGGGGGTTTGGAGTCGCTTGATCGGGGGTTCAGAGTCACTTCTTCGGGGTTTCAGAGTCACGACATCCCGTCAAAATCCCCAAAAACCCTTTGTTTTCAATGCACAGGTTGACATATACAGGGTCCATAACAGGAAATAACACAAATATAACACTATAAAAAAATCGCCATGCCTGGAAACTTGCGCTAAATTGGCACCAACATCCCCTTATTTTGCTGAGAAAAATCATGTGATATGCGCATTCTGCTTCCATGTGATGCGTTTTGCAGTATTCTAAGGAAAACACAGCACATCGAGCGGATTTCACATGGCCAAGGACAGCACAGCCCTGCCCCCCTATTTCAACATCGACCCAGACGCCGCGATGGCGGAGCTGGAGTTACCCACAGAGACAGGCGGCTTTGCGGCCATCGCCGAGGCCTGTGCCCGGGGTCGGGTGGATCTGGCCAGCCGCGGTCTTGACGAAGATGGCCGCAAACAGCTGCGCCTGTTTTCGACCTGGGAAATCACCCGCTATCTGATCCCCGTCGCCCAGGCCCATTTCCGTCGGGTGCTGAAACAGAACCCCGACCTGCCCCAGGGCCGCAGCGAAACCGAAGGCGGCGCCAAATGGTTCACCCTCGACGAGGTGCTGCGCCTGCGCGCGCATTTTGGGGCACAGGGATCCAAAGCCAAGAACTACCTGCCCTATCGTCCCCCCGGACAGCCCGCCAAGATGGTTGCCGTGGCCAATTTCAAGGGCGGCGTGGGCAAAACCAGCACCGCGGCGCATCTGGCGATGTCGGCGGCGCTTGATGGGTATCGCGTGCTGGTGATTGATCTCGACAGCCAGGGCTCGATGACCTCGATCTTTGGCGGCAAGGTCGATGATGAATGGCAGACGGCCTTTCCGCTGCTGGCGCGCCACTATGGCGAATATCTGCGCCTCGACAATCAGCGCCGCCTGGACCGGGGCGACCCGCCCCAGCCGCTGGACGACAACCTGGCGGCGGCGCTGGAGATGACGGCCGGGGATGTGATCCAATCCACCCATTGGCCGAACATCGACCTGATTGGTGCCCAGCTGAACCTGTATTGGGCCGAATTCCAGATTCCGGTCTGGCGGATGCAGGCGCGCGGCTGGAAGCTGTGGGACGCGCTCACCGACCGGCTGGAGGCGGATGGGGTGCTGGATCAGTATGACCTGGTGTTCATCGATACCCCGCCTGCGCTTGGCTATCTGACCATCAATGGTCTGGCGGCGGCGGATATTCTGCTGGTGCCCATGGGGGCCTCGTTTCTTGAATTCGATTCCACGGGGCGGTTCTTTGACATGCTGCATTCCACATTCGCCAGCATCGAAGACGGCGAAAATGTTGCGGCCCGCGCCCTCGGCCGCCCCGAGATGGGGTTCGAATGGGATGCGGTGCGCACCGTGATCACCCGGTATGACGGCGCCCAACAGGGCGAACTTTCGGCTCTGATGCAGGCCTATCTGGGCAAGACGCTGTCACCGCACCGGCAGGATTTCACCGCGCTGATCGGCCAGGCCGGAGAACAGGTCAATGGCATCTACGAGGCCGATTATCGTGATTTCAACCGCGAAACCTATGCGCGTGGGCGCGAGACATTCGACGCCACCTATGCCGCGTTCAAACGGTTGCTGCTGGGCATTTGGCGTCGCGCCGAACTCGACTCCCGGCAGGCCGCAGAATAACAGACCCTAACAAGGGCAAACAGGAGGAGCAGACATGGCAAAACGCAAGCGACTGACCCCCGCACGCAATGATTTTCTGGGGGGATCCCCGAGCGGTCCCGTTGATGGGATGCGCGCTCCGGAAACCAAATCCATGCCGCTTGGGGCGGCGCCCATTGCGCAGGTGGCAGGCGAGGCTTCGGCGGCGGCTGCGCTCGAAGAGGTCAGCCAGGCCCTGGCCTCGGCCCGGGCCGAGGGGCGGATGATCGAACTGCTGCCGCTCGACGTGATCGACGAACGCTATCTTGTGCGCGACCGTCTGGAGCAGGACGAAGAGGAAATGACCGCGCTGATGGACAGCCTGCGGGCGCGGGGCCAGCAGATGCCGGTCGAAGTCGAACGCCTGTCGGATCCGGCTGGGGGGCGCACCCATGGTCTGATTTCCGGCTGGCGCCGCTTGAGCGCGCTCAAGCGACTCTACAAAGAGACCTCAGACCCTAAATTTGCCCATGTCCGTGCCATGGTCATCACCCCGGAAACGGCCCAGGACGCCTATGTCGCGATGGTCGAAGAGAATGAGATCCGGGTCAATCTCAGCCATTATGAACGCGCGCGCATTGCGGTTCGGGCGATGAAGGAAGACATCTATCCGACTCAGCGGGCGGCCTTGCAGGGGTTGTTTGCCAATGCGGCGCGCTCCAAACGCTCCAAGATCGGCACCTTTATCATGCTGGTCGAAGCCTTTGACGCGGTCCTGTGGTTTCCCTCGGCGATCTCGGAGAAGCTGGGCCTGGCGCTGGCGCGCGAGATGGTGCGTGATCCCGGGTTTGGCGATGCGGTCAAGGCGCGGCTCAAGGACAGCCCGCGCGACACCGCCGGGGCCGAGATGCGCATTCTTGCCGCGCTTTTGGCCGAACGCCAGGCTCCCCCTGCCCCGCCGGCCGATCCGGCCCCCCCGGCGCGCCCGCGTCTGCGGTCAACCACGGATCGACCCGCGGCAAATGAGCGGATTGTCACCCGCGTGACCGCAGGGATCGAAATGCGGTTCACCCCGGATCAGGGGCGGATTGAGCTGATCGGGGATGGTATTTCCGAACATCTGGCCGAGGCTCTGCAGGATTGGCTGCGGAGCCACTGAGAGGCCCAAACAGAGTCTATTCATAACTTTGGAGCCAAAAAAACACGACCTGCGGCCTGAAACAGGGCCCGGGTCGGCCCCGGGTCGGCGCGGACTCTCGCGCTTTTGGTCGGAATTTGGGGCGGGCGGTTATGTTTCGCACGCGAAACATCTGAGTGGTCCAGACACGACCTGGTGGGGGTCTGGGAGGTCCGGCAACTTGATTGCCTTGCCTCGGGTTTTGGTCCAAAGAGGGAAAATCTTTAGGGTTTGGCGATACGTCGGACGAATGTATTTGAGGTTGGATATGTCTAGAAAAGTCACCAAGGCAATCTTCCCCGTTGCGGGGATGGGGACGCGGTTTTTGCCTGCGACCAAATCGGTTCCAAAAGAGATCATGACGCTGGTGGATCGCCCGCTGGTTCAATACGCGATTGACGAAGCGCGGGCGGCTGGGATCAAGGAATTCATCTTTGTGACGTCGCGCGGCAAGGGGGCGTTGGAGGATTACTTTGATACCTCTCCTGTTCTGGAGCAGGAATTGCGCAAGAAGGGCAAGGACGAGCTTCTGGAGACGCTCAAGGCGACCAATATGGAAAGCGGTGCCATCGCCTATTTGCGTCAGCACCGGGCATTGGGTCTGGGGCATGCGGTCTGGTGCGCGCGGCGGCTGATCGCCAATGAACCTTTTGCCGTGATTTTGCCGGATGATGTCATTGCGGCCGAAACCCCCTGTCTGCAGCAGATGGTGGAGGCCTACGAAGAAACCGGCGGCAACATGGTTGCGGCGATGGAAGTCCCGCCGGAAAAGGCCAGCGCCTATGGGGTGCTGGACGTCAAGGAGGACATGGGGTCGATCGTGTCGGTCAATGGGATGGTCGAGAAACCCAAGGCCGAAGAGGCCCCGTCGAACCTGGCGGTCATCGGGCGCTATATCCTCAGCCCCAGCGTGCTGAGCAACCTGAACAAGATCAAATCCGGTGCCGGCGGGGAAATCCAGCTGACCGATGCGATCGCCGCCGATATCGACGCGGGCACGTCGGTGTATGGCTACCGCTTCCGCGGGCAGCGGTTTGACTGCGGCTCCAAGGCCGGCTTCCTGCAGGCCACCGTCGCCTTCGCCCTCGCGCGGGACGACCTCAGAGACGATCTCATGCAGTATCTCGGTGGAATCATGCAGACGTCGCGCGCTGCAGAATAACTCGGGTAATAACGCCTGTTAATAACGCCTGTGCGCGGGCCCCGGGCGCGGATGTGCCCGGGCTATCCCGGATGTCTCTCGGGCCGGGGGCGAAGGCACAAGGCCCGAGCAGGGGGTCCGAGCAGAAGGCCTGAGCGGGGGTGCCGGTGTTTCAGATGCCTGTTTGCCGGGCAGCGCTGTGGCACAAGATGCGGTCGGGGACGGCTTTCCGTAAAAAATCCGATGAAATGGCGATTTTTTGCCAGTCAACATTTTGCAAACGAGTAGAATTGAGTTAATGATATCTGAAGATCTTTTAGAGGCAGTCTACTGGTTTTGTGACCTTTTACGGTGATGGGTCGGGTAACGTCGACCCTGATGATTTGGGACAGGGCACCTGTTTTGCCCGTGAAATATTCTTGATGAGGGGCTGCAACCCGAATGTTTAGATTGATCAGCGCGCTCACCCGAAAGCAAAAGAGCTATGTTTTTCTCGCGATCGACCTGGTGTTGATCCCGGTGGCCTTGCTGTTCACCTATACGATGCAGTCCCTGCCGACGATGCCGTTGGAAACGCTGGCGCTGACATTCCCGATCCTGCCGTATCTGATGGCGGTGACGGCGGCGCTGTCCCTGCGGCTGGGGCTGCCACATGTGCAACTGATCGCCTATGAACGCCATGCTGTGGGGCTGACGGCGGTTCTGGCCGTGCTGACCGCCGCCGCCGCTGCGTTTCTGATGGGGGTGAGCGGCATCAGCCTGCCGCTGGGAACCCATGTGATGTTCGCCATCAGCTATTTCCTGTTCATGGTGGCAATGCGGGCGGTGCTGGCGCAGGTGGTTCAGGCGATCTATCGCCGGGCACAGCCGCGTCGTCGGGTGCTGATCTATGGGGCCGGGACCACCGGAACCCAATTGGCCCAGGCGCTGAAAACCCACGAACGGATCGATCCGGTGGCGTTTGTGGACGACAATACATCGCTGCAGAATCTGACGCTGATGGGGCTGTCGGTGTTTCCACCGGCGCGCATTTCCGAAATTGCCAAGGCCCGCAACATCAACCGGGTTCTGTTGGCCATGCCCTCCCAAAGCCAGCCAAAGCAGGCCCAGATCATCAAACGGCTTCAGAAGATGGGGCTCGAGGTGCAGGCCCTGCCCAGCTTTGCCCAGCTGATTGGCGAAGAGGCGCTGGTGGACAAGCTGACACCGGTGGCCCCGCAGAATTTCCTGGGCCGGACCGCGCATACCGTGGCGCTGGAGGCCGATTGCGACAGCTATGCCGGACGGGCGGTGCTGATCTCGGGGGCCGGCGGGTCGATCGGATCGGAACTGTGCCGTCAGGTGCTGGCCTGTCGCCCGGCCAAACTGGTGCTGTATGAGCTGAGCGAACTGGCGCTGTATCTGGTGCATCAGGAACTGGAACAGCTGGCCGAGGGCACCGGAGTCGAAGTGGTGCCGGTGCTGGGGTCGGTGACGGATCCGCGTCAGGTGCGCAAGGCGCTGACCGATCACGGGGTGCAGGTGGTGCTGCATGCGGCGGCCTATAAACATGTGCCGCTGGTCGAGGCCAATCCGTTGGCGGGGCTGTCCAACAATGTGTTCGGCACCCAGACGCTGGCGCGCGAGGCGGCGGATCTGGGCGTGGAGCGGTTCATTCTGATTTCGTCCGACAAGGCGGTGCGCCCGGCCAATGTGATGGGCGCCAGCAAGCGGCTGGCCGAACTGGTGGTCCAGGATCTGGCCACCCGCTATGGCGACACGATCTTTGCCATGGTGCGCTTTGGCAATGTTCTGGGGTCGTCGGGATCCGTGGTGCCCCTGTTTCAGGACCAGGTCAGCCGGGGCGGACCGGTCACAGTGACCGACCCGCGGGTGAAACGGTATTTCATGACCATCAGCGAAGCGGTGCAGCTGGTGCTCAAGGCCGGATCCGAGGCCCGGGGCGGCGAGATGTTCGTGCTGGACATGGGCGAACCGGTGCCGATCATGCAACTGGCCCGGCAGGTGATCCAGCGGGCCGGGTATACGGTGCGCGACGCGGATACGCCGGATGGCGATATCGAGATCGAAGTCATCGGTCTGCGCCCGGGCGAAAAGATGGAAGAAGAGCTGACCCTGAGCCAGGATCTGATCGGGACGCGCCATCAGAAAATCTTCTGTGCGCAGGAAGACATGCTGAGCGAGATCGAAATGGCGGCGGTGCTGCGCGGTCTGCGCGAAGCCATGGCCGACAGTGACGACAAGGCCGCGTTGGAAGTGGTGACGCGCTGGGTCGAAGGCTATTGTGTCTGGCAGGACAATCGCGTCAGCCTGTAACGGTGCTGTTTTGGTGCCGTGTCCGGATGTGGACCGGTCAAGGGAATTGATCTGCCCCCCGCCTTCGTGGTCTAAGGGCGACAGAAGATGACAGGCGAGGGCCCATTGGTGGCGAGCAGACGGACAGGCAAGGTCGCGGCCCGCATCGGGAATCGTGCCGGGCGAGGGTGCATCCGGGGGATGGCCCTGGCAATATGTGCTGTATGGGGCGCAACCGCGCTGGCACAGGATCAGGCGGTGCCCGGTTCCACAGCATCCGAATCCGCACTCGACACCACAACGCTGCACGGCGTGACCCGGGAACCGGCGTTCCGGACCCTCCCGGTTCCGACGCTGAACTTTTACGGGGTGCCGGGGCTGATCGACATGCCGAGCGCCGACATGCTGCCCGAGGGGCAGTTCACCACGACAGTGTCCTATTTCGGTGGCCAGGGGCGTTATACGCTGACCTTTCAGCCGACGCCCTGGATGTCGGCCAGCTTTCGCTACAATTCGATCCAGAACTGGAACCTTGTCGGGTTCCCCACCTATTACGACCGCGGGTTTGATGTGCGGTTCCGGCTGGCCGAGGAAAATCACTGGCGCCCCGGGATTGTTCTGGGACTGCAGGATTTCGCGGGCACCGGGATCTATGCCGGGGAATATGTCGTCGCCACCAAGAATTTCGAAACACCGTCCCTGGGGGCGTCGCGCCTGCCCGGGCGTCTGCAGGTGACCACCGGGATCGGTTGGGGGCGGCTGGGATCGTATGGATCCTTTGGCGGCTTTGGCACTCGACCGGCCTTTAACCCCGCCAATACCGGGGGGCAGCTGTCCTATGATCAATGGTTCCGCGGGCCCATGGCGCTGTTTGGCGGGGTAGAATGGCACGCCAATGACCGCCTGTCCTTCAAACTGGAATATTCCTCGGACGATTATGTGACCGAGACCCAGACCACATCGGTGTTCGTCAAGAAATCCCCGGTCAACTTCGGGGTCGAATATCAGGTCAGCCCGCGCACCCGGTTGGGGGCCTATTACCTGTATGGATCCGAATTGGGTGTGAATGCGCAGATCCAGCTCAATCCAAAACATCCCCCCACGCCGATGACAATTTCCGCGCCTCAGCCGGTGACGGCCCGTCCCGATCGGGCCAGCAACCCCGAAGCCTGGAGCACGGCCTGGTCCGAGGGCCGCCCGGCCCCGCTGCTGCGGTCGCTGCTGCAACCGATCCTCAAGAAGGACGGCCTGATTCTGGAAAGCCTGGATGTGGCGGCGGATCGTGTCGAACTGCGGTTCCGCAACACCCGCTACAAGTCGAATGCCGTGGCGGTGGGCCGCGCGGCGCGGGCCCTGTCGCGGGTGATGCCGCCATCGGTCGAGACCTTTGACCTGGTGCTGGTGTCCCAGGGGCTGAGCCTGTCGCGGGTCACGATGCGGCGATCGGATCTGGAGGCGCTGGAGTTTGATCCCGAAGCGCCCGATGCGATGCATGCGGTGGTCGGGTTCGGGGCTGCGGGTCCGGCTGCGGAGACGGCGGTGCCGGGGCGGGATCTGTATCCCGACTTCAGCTGGTCGCTCACCCCGTATTTTGCACCCGCCTATTTCGACCCGCAACAGCCGGTCCGGATTGATGTCGGGGTTGATGCGGGCGCCACCTTTAAACCGGCACCGGGCTGGGTGATTGCGGGGCGTCTGCGGCAGCGGATTGCCGGCAATCTCAAGGACGGGCGGGTGTCGACATCGGCCTTGCCGCCGGTGCGCACCGATCAGGCGCTGTATGCGCAATATGGCACCACGCTCAACAATCTGTATGTCGCCCGCTATTGGCAGCCGCGCGAGGATTTTTATGCACGGGTGAGTGCGGGCTATTTCGAATATGGCTATGGCGGCCTGTCGAGCGAACTGCTGTGGAAACCGGTCAACAGCCTGCTGGCGCTGGGGGTCGAGGCCAATTACGCGCTCAAGCGCGATTATGACCAACGGCTGGGGTTCCAGGACTACCGGGTTCTGACCGGGCATGTGTCGGCCTATATGGATTTCAACAACGGCTTTCACGGCCAGATCGACGCGGGTCGCTATCTGGCCGGAGACGTGGGGGCCACATTCGGTCTGGACCGGGTGTTCAAGAATGGCTGGTCGGTCGGGGCCTTTTTCACCCTGACCAATGTGTCGGCGGCCGAATTCGGGGAAGGCTCCTTTGACAAGGGGATCCGGTTCTCGATGCCGTTGGGCTGGTTCCTGGGCAAACCCAGCCGCAAGAGCATGGGCACGGTGATCCGGCCGATCCAGCGCGATGGTGGCGCGCGGGTACATGTGCCGGGCCGGCTGTATGGACAGGTGCGCCAGGCGCATCAAAAGGCATTGACCGATCAATGGGCGGGGTTCTGGCAATGAGGTTTGTCCTGTCTGTTGCCGTCCTGTTGACGGTGTTGGGATGTTCGCGTGGCACCGAAGAAGCCCCGTTGCAGGAACAGGTGGTCCGCAATATCGGGAATGTGATCCGGGCCCGGACACAGCCGGATCCGGGATTGCCGCCGGTGACCCGGGCGCAGCTTGATGCGTTGGACGGGGGTGCCCTGGAGGCCACGGTCGAAAACCGGGGGCTGTCGGCCTATCTGTCGGTGAATGCGACGCGCGATGACGGGGCCGGGGGCCATGTGACGGTCTGGCGCACGGGCGATGATGCCACGCTGACGACGCGCAACGGAATATTGGTGGCAACCCGCGGTCTGGGAGCCGACATCCTGTCCAGCGATGTACGGGTCAGCGGCGATCAGCCGGGCCCGGTTGGCGGGGGCAGCCATGTGCAACTGATTCGCGGCGGCGATGAACAGGCCCTGCGCCTGTCGCTGATCTGCGAGATCAGCGACAAGGGGTCGCAAACGCTCGAGATTGTGGGGCGCCGCCACGTCACCCGCCATGTTCAGCAGTCCTGTACCGGCGCAGGGGGCGCGATCACCAATGATTACTGGGTCGATCCCAGAGCCAATGTGGTCTGGCAATCCCGGCAATGGGCGGGCCCCGAGATCGGATATATACGGTTGCGCAGGCTCAGCCTTTAGGCAATCGGCACGCGCGTGGCAAAAAAACACGTCATTTAATGCGATGGCGTGCATGTCTCGTTGAAAAGGTATATAATCTGTTCTACAACTTGGCTAACTTCAGCCAAAAGGGGTTTGATTATGAAAAAAGTGATTGCTGCTCTCGCTACCGCTGCGATGGTAATGCCTGTAATTGCATCCGCCGATGCTCTGAGCGATGCACGTGATGCAAATATCTGTGACGTGACCGCTGCAGAATATCTGGCAGATGGCCGGCTCAAGGTGACCTGCCGTGCCGGGACCGTTAATCCAGCATATGCGAATGCTGTTGCTCAGCCCCTCACGGGCGGTGTGACCGGCGGCACTCTGAGTGGGACCGCGATCGGGGGCATTGCAGCTGGTGCGCTGCTCCTGGCGATCGTCATCGGTGATGATGATGAAACCACCACCACCACCACCACGACAACCGGCGGTTCCTGATCGCTTCAGTCTGGTGCTGATCTGAAAATTACGAAACAGGCTGCCTTTTGGCAGCCTGTTTCTTTTTTTGGGGTGTTCTTGTTGTGAGGGCCCAGGTGTGAAGCGGGCAGGGGCCCGGATCCGCGCCCGGACCCAAAGGACACCGCCCAGGGCCGCTTCGGCGCGGTTTCACCTTATGGGCGGGCGTAGACGTCCTCGTATCGGATGATGTCATCCTCTCCCAGATAGCTGCCGGTCTGAACCTCGATCAGAACCATGGGCACCTTGCCGGGGTTTTCCATCCGGTGCACTGCGCCCAGCGGGATGTAGACGGATTGGTTTTCGGCCACCAGGCGGACCTCGTCGTCGATGGTGACCCGTGCGGTGCCTTCGACCACGATCCAATGTTCCGACCGGTGATGATGCGATTGCAGGCTGAGGGCGGCACCGGGATGCACGGTGATGCGTTTGACCTGAAACCGGTCGCCCATGACCAGGCTTTCGAACCAGCCCCAGGGGCGGTGATCCTTGGGGAACATGGTGGCCTGACGGGCCGGTTTCGCCTTGAGCGCGGTGACCGCCTGTTTGACGTCCTGTGCGCGCGAGGCATCGGCCACCAGGACCGCATCCGGCATGGCGATGGCGATAATGTCCTTGAGCCCGAGCCCCACCAGTTCCAGCGTGTCATCTTCTGAGCGCAGCAGGGTGTTCTGGCAATCCAGCGCCGTGGTCGGGCCAGCGCTGGCGACGCCATTGCCGTCGCGTGGCGATTCCCGCCAGACCGCATCCCAGCCGCCCAGATCGGACCAGCCATCGGCAAAGGGAACGACGCTGAGATTGTCGGCCTTTTCCATCACCGCATAGTCGATCGAAATATCTTCGGCGGCCGCCCAGGCGGCCGGGTCGAGACGCAGAAAGCCCAGATCCGGTTTGCCGGCGTCCACCGCGGCCTGGACCGGGGCCAACAGCGCCGGGGCATGGGCGCGAAAGGCGGCGATGATGGTTTTGGCCGAGAACAGGAAAATACCGGCGTTCCACAGGAAATTGCCGGCCGCCAGCATGGCTTCGGCCTTGGCCGCGTCCGGTTTTTCGACAAAGCGGGACAGTTTGACGATGGGGTCCTGCGCCGATCCGGCCAGTTCCAGATAGCCATAGCCGGTTTCGGCATGGGTGGGGGTGATGCCAAAGGTGACCAGATCCCCGGCCGTGGCGGCTGCGGTTCCGGTGGCGACCGCGGCGCGGAAGGCGGCGGCATCGGGCACCACATGGTCCGACGGTGCCACCAGCATCAACGCGTCGGGGTCGCTTTTCTCCAGCCACAGCGCGGCGGCCAGCACGGCGGGGGCGGTATTGCGGCCCTCGGGTTCGATCAGGATGGCGGCGGGGTCGATCCCGGTTTCGGTCAGCTGTTCGGTGACGATAAAGCGGAAATCGGAATTGGTCAGCACCACGGGGGCGGCAAAGCCGTCGCCGCTCATGCGTTGTGCCGAGGCCTGAAACAGCGAATTGTCGCCAACCAGCTGCACGAACTGCTTGGGATAGCTTTTGCGCGACAGGGGCCAGAGCCGGGTGCCGGAACCGCCGCAGAGGATTATCGGAGTGATCATGAGACCCGCCCTGTTTGCTGACATGTGTTCATAGCTATCGGGCCGGGGATGGGATGGCAACATGGTGCAGGCGGGGCGGGTGCGGTCGGGTTTCCAAAGGATTACCGGCCCGCGCGCCCGGTTCAGCCGGTCTCCATCTTTGGCGGTCACAAAAGGGGCGATCACAGCATTCGTGCAGCAATTTCCGGAGCGGACATGACAGAGATATCGCCCAAACTAGGGTTGCCCTATATCCAGCCTTCGCAGGCGCAGAAACATGTAACCCACAACGAGGCGATTCAGGGGCTCGATACCCTGGTGCAATTGCGCATCGTTGCCTTTGGGGCCGACACGCCGCCCGACACACCGGGGATCGGCGACAGCCACGCCCTGGGCGCGGTGCCGGGGTTGGCCTGGGCCGGGCAGGACGGCAAAATCGCCACCTGGGACGGCACGGCGTGGCAGTTTCTCGACCCGCAGGAAGGGTGGTTGGCCTGGGACACGACAGAGGCCAAAATCAGAGTCTATACCGGGGGAAATTGGAGTATTCCGGATCTCAGCACCGACCAGGTTGCCCGCGTGGGGATCGCAACGGCAGCGGATGACACCAACCGGTTGGCGGTGGCGTCGCAGGCGGTGCTGCTGACCCATGCCGGGGCGGATCACAGGGTCAAGGTGAACAAGGCGTCGGACAGCGATACCGCCAGCCTGCTGTTCCAGTCGAATTGGACCGGCCATGCCGAAATGGGCCTGGCGGGGGATACGGCGTTTTCGATCAAGGTCAGCGCCGATGGCAGCAGCTGGACCCAGGTGCTGCGGGCCGATCCGGGCACGGTGCAGCTGGACGCGCCGGTGACCGGCACCGCGGTCCAAAGCAGCGCGATGGATACAACCGCAGGACGCCTGATGCGGGCGGATTACGGTTATGGGCCCGGCAATCTGCTGGGCGCGGTCAGCCAGTCCGCGGGCGACCCGACCGGGGCCGTGTTCGAACAGGGCGGCAATGCCAACGGGCAATATATCCGGTTGGCCGATGGCACCCAGATCTGCTGGAATGAAAATTTCACCACCAATTCCGGCGGGGCGGCGACCTGGACCTTTCCGTCCGGGTTTTCCACGGTGGACGTTTCGCCCGCGCTTTCGGTGACCTGCCGCTATACCGGGGGGCCGCGCATCGTGGCGGCAAAGAATGATGGGGCCGGCGCGTTTAGCGCTGCGGTGCATTCCTGGGATGTGTCCGGATCCAACGCCGTCGCACCCGAAGTGTCGCTCATGGCCATTGGCCGCTGGTATTGAGGAGATCCCCATGCATCTTGTTTTTTCCCCTGTTCGTTGTGACGATATTCTGGATCTGAGCCGCGCCGGCGACAGTCTGATCATCAATGGAGACGCCTATGATTTTTCGGATATCCCGGAAGGCGGGTGTCGGGACCGCTCTGACGTTGGCTGTGACTGGATCCTGTCGGATGTCTGCCGCAGCGGCGGGCAGATCTGTCTGAGCCTGGTGCTGCCGCACGGTCCGGATGCGCCACATGACCGGCTGTACCCGGTTCCGGTTGCGGTCCCGGACGATGGTCCGATCGACCTGCCGCCCTATACCTGAACATCTTCCCCCCCGGCTGCCTCTTTCCCCCGCATCAACCGGGGGAGGGGCGGCCGGGGGTGCCGCATCTTGCCACACACGGTTGTCAGGGGGGGCGGGGCGCTCTATCACGATCATATATTGTTCTTTTTTTATGGGCGTGACGACTTTTCCGAACGCTCCGATTTTCAGTAACTGTTTGACCGGTGAGCGAATGTTTTTATCGACTCTATATAACCGATATTGTGCTTTTCAGCGCTGGAAGATGATTGAGCGCCGGGAGGCGAAGGCCGCTGGTTTGGAGAGGGTGACGTCGAGGCCGGCCGAACCAGCAGAGACCGACCCGGACAGGTCGCCCTCAGAGCCGATCTGGAAGCGCGACCGGCGGTATATGCTGCAGGTGCTGCGGATCGCGTCGGAGTCCGATCCAGAGACCTTTCTGGAAAACCTCACGGTGCTTGCCGAGAGCGAAGAGAGTCGGAAATTCCACAAGATGATGCTGTTCATCCATGAGTATGCGCAGACCCGGGACATCAGAAACCGGCATTTTCCGGGCGATGCCAACATCATGAACATCACGCGGATCCTCAATCGCATCGACATGGATCTGGGGGCCAAATTCGTTCAGGACATCGCCGGGAACATCGACAGGTTCCCCCATGTTCACAACAAGATCAGAACCGAGAGGTTGCTGGCCGGGGCCATCTTTAATCCCCAATACTATCGTCGGGCCGATTTTGTCGAACCGATCTATCAGCTCGATCTGAACCTGATCGAAAATGTCATGTCCAGACCGCTCTCCGGTGTCGCCTCGAGTCTTCCGGGGCTGATCAAATCCGTGCGTCGGACCAGGGCAGCCCTGCGGATCGAATTGCACGATGACGGGGCCGTGACCGGGACAGCACCGCTCAGCCCTTTGCAGGACAGGTTGCTGACCGCCTTCAACGAGACGGCGACCAACCGGGTCAAACCGCGCCCGAATCAGACTCTACGCAAGGTGTTTGTGGTCAATGGGGTGTGTGAAACACACGTCCCCCGGGCCATCGTGTTTCGGGAAGGGGGGGAATGGATGCTGAACCTGCCCACCACCGACCTGTTTCACCATGCCACCACATTCGGGAAAATCCGCAAGATCTTTCCCAAGCGCCGGATCCCGCTTGGCTTTGTGGCACCCAGAACCGGAAACCGGAATTATTACCATTCCCTGATTGACCGGGGCCGGTATCTGTTCACCTATAAATCCCTGGGTCTCACATGTCCGATCTACTGGTGCGGCGAGATCAACGGCATGGACCGGCAGATCCTGGATTTGCTGGATATCCCGCAAGACAGGATCGTGTGCACCGAACACAGCACGTCGGTGCGCCCGGTTCTGATGGATGTGGGGATCATGGTGGATGCGGCCAGCTGGAGCGTCGATTATACCCGCGCCCTGCAATCGGGGCGTACCCAGGTCGGGGATCTGGCGCAGGGCGGCACAAAGCTGTTCGTGAGCCGGGCAAACAGCACGCTGCGCCGCCTGGAGAACACGCAGGAGCTGGAAGAGGCCTTTCGGGCGCTGGGGTTCGAGATCTTTGACTCCGGCGGGTATACCATTGCGCAGCAGGCCGAGATCTTTTCCAGGGCATCGGTCGTGGCCGGGCTGCATGGGGCAGGGTTGGCGAATGCCATCTTCAGCCCGCGCGGCTGCAGGCTGATCGAAATCACCTCCCGCAGCTATCTGTCGGGGGTCATCGGTCAGGTCGCCCTGGATGCAGGGCACCGCTATTACCCGATCCTGTGCGATGCAGAGATCCGGGAGGGCTGGAGGCTGGATGTTGGCGATGTCATCGCGCGTGTGCAGGAGTGTCTGAAGGACCCCGACACGCCCGCCGGGCCCGACACTCCCGGCTGGCCCGCATCGTCGCGCCGGGGCAAGACCCCGCCGGCAGAGCGGGATCTCGAGATCGGAGCCCCCCTCCCGTGAGGAGGGCTCAGGTCTTTCTTGTCAGTCAGAGCCGAACAGATCCCGGGTGAACAGCTTGTGGTCGACGTCGGCCAATTCGGGCGCGGCCCGGTTGGCGATGATGACATCGGCTTCGGCCTTGAACGCGTCGAGATCGGTAATGACGCGTGAGCCGAAAAAGGCGTCCTCGGTCATGGCCGGTTCATAGATGATCACCTCGATCCCCTTGGCCTTGATCCGCTTCATGATCCCCTGGATCGAGCTTTGGCGGAAATTGTCGGATCCGGCCTTCATCACCAGGCGATGGATGCCGACGCATTCGGGCGCGCGCGCCAGGATCCGGTCGGCCAGGAAATCCTTGCGGGTCCGGTTGGCTTCGACGATGGCCCGGATCATGTTCTGGGGCACTTCGGAATAATTGGCCAGCAGCTGTTTGGTATCCTTGGGCAGGCAATAGCCGCCATAGCCGAAGGACGGATTGTTGTACTGGGTGCCGATGCGCGGATCCAGGCCGACGCCTTCGATGATTTGCCGGCTGTCCATGTCATGGGCCAGCGCATAGCTGTCGAGTTCGTTGAAATAGGCCACCCGCATGGCGAGATAGGTATTGGCAAAGAGCTTGATCGCCTCGGCTTCGGAGGGGTTGGTCAACAAAACGGTGACATCGGGTTTGAGCGAGCAGTCACGCAGCATGTCGGCAAAGATCTGGGCCCGGTCCGACCGTTCCCCGACGATGATCCGCGACGGGTACAGATTGTCATGCAGGGCGCGCCCTTCGCGCAGGAATTCCGGGCTGAAGATGACCTGATCGGTGTTCAGCCGCTCCGAGACGTCCTGGACAAAGCCGACGGGAATTGTCGATTTGATCACGATCGTGGCCCGTTTGTTGCGGGCGATGACTTCGGAAATCACCGCTTCGACCGAGCTGGTATTGAAGTGATTGGTGGTGGGGTCATAGTCGGTCGGGGTCGCCACGATGACATAATCCGCATCACAATAGGCGTCATCCGCAGACATTGTTGCCGTCAGGGAAAGATCTTTTTGGGCCAGATAATCGGTCAGCTCGTCATCAATGATCGGGCTTTTGCGGGCATTGATCATGCCGACACGATCCGCTGAAATATCAATTGCGCAAACATCGTGTTTTTGTGCCAGCAAAACAGCATTGGAAAGGCCGACATATCCCAAGCCGGCGACAGAGATTTTCATAGGGAAGCTTTCCGTTTTTCAAAAGGAATTGACTGTGGCCCCCGGGGGGGCCGTGGATATGTACTATTAGCCATTAATGTTCGGGCTCTGCAATATGTGCGGCGTGTGGGATGTGGTCGCTGGGGCGGATTGCATGATTTATCAACACATATGACCCCATGGTGTTGTGCCGTCAGCTTGACAGTCGGGAACAGACGGGGACAAGTAACAATAAATACACAGGTGCCCAGTTTGATGTTCCTGGGCGTGAAAAAAATTGCGGGAAGCATGAATTGACAGAGCTGTTGAAGCAGAAACAGTCGAAGAAGAGACCGGCGAGCAGGAAGAGAACGGCGATCATGGTGCTGGGGATGCACCGTTCGGGGACGTCCAGCCTGACCCGTGTCCTGAATTTGATGGGCAGCGATCTTCCGGCGCATATGCTGCCCGCACAGGACAAGGACAATGACCTGGGGTTCTGGGAATCCAAACCGGTCATGGAGCTGAACGACAAGATCCTGACCGAGGCCGGGTCGTTCTGGAGCGGCTGGACGGCGGTTGATGTCGCGGCGTTTCCAGAAGACAGGTCCGAGGATTTTGCAGTCCGGGCCCAGGAGGTTCTGCGCGGCGAGTTCGGGACCTCGCCGTTGTTCGTGCTCAAGGACCCGCGGCTGTGTCGGCTGACCCCGTTCTGGGCCGAAGCGTTGAAGCGGGAAAAGGTGACGCCGGCTTTTGTGCTGCCGATCCGCAATCCGCTCGAGGTGGCGGATTCGTTGCAGGTGCGCAATCACTTCCCCCGGTCTGCGGCGTTGCTGGCATGGCTGCGCCATGTTCTGGATGCCGAGCGGAGCACCCGGGGACATGCACGGGTGGTGACCCGCTATGACAGTCTGCTGGAGGATTGGCGCGCCTGCACGGCCCGGATTGCCCGGACGCTGGACATCCAGTGGCCGGTGACGGCGGCCCAGGCGGCCGAAAAGATAGACGGGTTCCTGTCGCCGAGATGGCGCCACCATACGATTGATGATCAGCGTCTGTTCGAGGATGAAACGCTGCTGATATGGGTGCGGGATGTCTTTGACATCATGGCACGCTGGGCGCGGGACGATTATGAGGACACAGATGAGGCAAAGCTGGATCAGATCCGGGCCGCGTTTGATCTGGTGGCCCCCACATTCGACGATCTTGCCGGGGCCATCGCCACGCTGACCCGCGAAAACAAGCAATCCGAACAGAAGCTGACCAACCTGAGCACAAAGCTGGAGGCGGCCCAATCGTCGGTTTCCGCCACGACCCAGGCGCGCGAGGCGGCGGAAACGGCGCTGGCCCAGACGCAGGCCCAGGCCCAGGCGGATCTGGCTGAGCGTGACGCGGCGCTGGCCGAACGCGCCGCAGCGCTGGACACCAGCCGCGCCGCCGAAGTCGCCACCGCCCAGGCGCGCGAGGCCGCAGAGACGGCGCTGGCCCAGATGCAGGCTCAGGCGCAGGCAGATCTGGCTGAGCGTGACGCGGCATTGGCCGAGCGTGACGCCGCGCTGGAGGCCAGCCGCGCCGCCGAAGCTGCCACCGCCCAGGCGCTGGAGGCCGCACAAACGGCGCTGGTCCAGACCCGGACGGTTCTGGCTGACCGTGACGCGGCGCTGGCCGGTCGTGACGCCGCACTGGCCGAGCGTGACGCGGCGTTGGAGGCCAGTCGCACCGCCGAAGCCGCCATGGCCCAGGCGCGCGAGGCGGCAGAGACGGCGCTGGCCCAGGCGCAGGTCCAGGCCCAGGCAGATCTGGCTGAGCGTGACGCGGCGCTGGAGACCAGCCGCGCTGCCGAAGCTGCCACCGCCCAGGCGCGCGAGGCGGCAGAGACGGCGCTGGCCCAGGCGCAGACGCAGGCCCAGGCGGATCTGGCCGAGCGTGACGCGGTGTTGGCTGAGCGTGACGCGGTGTTGGCCGAGCGTGACGCGACGCTGGCCGAGCGTGATGCGACGCTGGAGACCAGCCGCGCCGCCGAAGCCGCCACCGCCCAGGCGCGCGATGCGGCAGAGACGGCGCTGGCCCAGACCCGGACCGCGCTCGTGGATACCCGGATGGCCCGGGACGAGATGGAAGAGGTCGGCAGAAAGCTGTTGTCGGAACTGGCGCACGCCCGCCTGGTCGCCACAGAATCACAGGCCCATGTGGCGGATTTGGAAACCCAGTTGGCCACAGAGCAGACCCAGTTCAGCACGCTGCAACACCACCACGCCGAGCAGAGCGCGGCCTGGAGTGCAAAACAGCTGGCCAGCCAGAAGGCCCATGCACAGGAGGTGGCGGCCCGGGCCGAGGACATCGCCCGGCTGACACAGGATCTGGAGCATCAGGTCACGCAGATGGACGGGTTGAAGGTCCAGTTTCAGATTGCCCTGGGGGCCTATGTCGGAGTGCTTGACGCCCGAATGGCCCGCAGGCGTATGCCGGTCGGCCAAAGCCGCCGGACGCAAGAGGCCATTACATTGCTCAACACATCCGGGCTCTTTGATGCGCCATGGTATGTCAGCCATTACACGGATGTGGGGGAAACCGGACTGAATCCGGCGCTGCATTTCATTTGCTTTGGTCATGCCGAAGGCCGGTTCCCCAGCCCGGGTGTTCGAGATGCCCTGATTTGAGCCAATCAGCCTATATTTGCCGCCTACCCGAGACCTTTTGAGGCGGTTTCCCTGACGGGTGTTGACGGCTAGGGCCGGGGCGGTAAAAGGGCGTGAGATAACGTCACTGCCAGATTTGCAGGCTGAACACAGGTCTGCGTGAAAATAGCGTTTTTCAGTTCAGCGATTGCAATGAGCCGGGGAATATGCGTTTTCGGCCATGAACAGAATTGAGGTATTTGATGACACGTTTATATGATAGCAGGAAGCGGATTTTGGTGACCGGTGGAGCTGGCTTCCTGGGATCGCATTTGGTGGATCGGCTGCTGGAACGGGATCACGAGGTGCTGTGTCTGGACAACCTGTTCACCGGGACCAAGCGCAATATTGATCATTTGCATGAACATCCCCGGTTTGAATTTCTGCGCCATGATGTGACATTCCCGCTGTATGTCGAAGTCGACCAGATCTTTAATCTGGCCTGCCCGGCCAGCCCGATCCATTACCAGCACGACCCGGTCCAGACCACCAAGACCAGCGTGCATGGCGCAATCAACATGCTGGGCCTGGCCAAACGTCTGCGCTGCCCGATTTTCCAGGCTTCGACGTCCGAAGTCTATGGCAGCCCGCATGTCCACCCGCAGTCCGAAGATTACTGGGGCAATGTGAACCCGGTCGGCCCGCGCTCCTGCTATGACGAAGGCAAGCGCTGCGCCGAAACCCTGTTTTTTGATTACCACCGTCAGCATGACATGGACATCAAAGTGGTGCGGATCTTCAACACCTATGGGCCGCGGATGCACCATGCGGATGGCCGGGTGGTGTCGAACTTTATCGTGCAGGCGCTCACCGGACAGGACATCACGATCTTTGGCGACGGAACCCAGACCCGGTCGTTCTGCTATGTGGATGATCTGGTCGAAGGCTTCCTGCGCATGATGGACAGCGAATCCGGGGTGACCGGTCCGATCAACCTGGGCAATCCGGGTGAATTCACCATGCTGGAGCTGGCCGAGAAAGTGCTGCGTCTGACCGGATCCAAATCCAAGGTCATTCACAAGCCGCTGCCGCAGGACGATCCGCTGCAACGCCGGCCCGATATCACGCAGGCCAAGGAAAAGCTGGACTGGGAACCCCAGGTTCAGCTGGAAGAGGGTCTGGAGCGCACCATTGCCTATTTCAGTGACCTGGTGAAGGAACTTCGGCTGGTTTGAGACCAGCCCGAGCCCACAAAGAAGGAGTTTCAGACCCAATGTCAAAGCATGTTCTGGTGACAGGCGGGGCCGGTTATATCGGCAGCCATACCTGCAAGGTCCTGAAGCAAAAGGGATATATCCCGGTTTGTTATGACAACCTGTCGCGTGGCAACCGCCATGCGGTGAAATATGGCCCCTTTGAAGAGGGCGATATCGCGGATGCGGCGCGCATCCGCGAGGTTGTCGAGACCTATCGCCCGATCGCGGCGATCCATTTTGCGGCTTTTGCCTATGTGGGCGAGTCGATGGACCACCCCGACATCTACTATCGCAACAACACATCCGGCACGGTTGCGTTGCTGGATGCGCTGCGTGCCAACGGGGTGGAGCGCATCGTCTTTTCTTCGACCTGCGCCACCTATGGCACCCCGGAGACGGTTCCGATCAGCGAGACGCTGCCACAGAACCCGATCAACCCCTATGGGCGTTCGAAACTGTTCATCGAGCATGTGCTGCGCGACTATGCGGCCGCGTATGGGATGTCTGCGGTGGCGTTGCGCTATTTCAATGCGGCCGGTTGTGATCCGGACGGGGAAATCGGCGAGGAACATGACCCGGAAACCCACCTGATCCCGCTGATGCTGGAAGCGGCGCGCACCCAGGATCCGGACCGCAAGCTCACGGTGTTCGGCGACGATCACCCGACGCCGGACGGGACCTGTATTCGGGATTATATTCACGTCATGGACCTGGCAGCGGCGCATGTGCAGGCCCTGGACCTGATGGAGGCAGAGCCGGGATTCCACGTGCTGAACCTGGGCACGGGGCAGGGGCTGTCGATCCTTGAGCTGATCCAGGCCACCAAGCGCATCACCAATCGCGAGGTGCCCTATGTGATGGGACCACGCCGCGCCGGGGATCCCTCCGAGCTGGTGGCGGATCCGTCGCTGGCCCGTCAGAAGCTGGGCTGGACCCCCGAGATGTCGGATATGGACACATTGCTGCGCACGGCCTGGACCTGGCTCACCCGTAACGACGGCTGAGCTGGTCGTGTGACCCGGGCCCTGTTGTGGCCCGAAGCAGAAATAGGAACGGCCGACCCTTTGACAGGTTCGGCCGTTTTGTTTTGGGCGTGTGCCCCGGTCTGGTGTGGTCTGGCCCGGTCCGATCCGGTCTGAGCCGGTCTGGCCCGGTCTGGCCCGGTCTGGCCCGCGCCGGGATCCGTACCCGGGGGACCAGAGGCCGAAGATCAGAGGCCCGGAGATCAGAGGCCGGCGTAGTTGGGGTTGCCGTAGCTCATCAGCGCATTGCGCCGCATCCGGGCCTTGCCGGTCGAGGCGTTCATGGTCTGCGACCCGGCGCGGCGCCGTTTGAAGATCGTGGTATCGGGAACGATCTTGTGGCGGATGCCCGCATCGACAGTGATGCAGTTCCAGCCCCAGTCTTCATAAGCCCAGCCGTTGGCCATGTCGCGTTTGGGGAAGGGGAAGCGGCGGTACAATTCAGTGTCGCACATGGCCAGCGCGTCCCAGTAGTTGAACAGGCGCAGCATGTCGGGGCGGTATTCGTCGCTGTCCTGATCAATCTGGCGGAAGATGGTGGCCTGACCTTCGAAGAAGTAGTTGTAGGCGGGGTGCGCGACCACATCGGGTCCGACCTCTTCGAGGAAGGTCCAGGCCTGGACCAGCCAATCCGATGTCCACAGGTCATCGCCATCCTGAAAGGCCGTGCGTTTGCCGCGGGCCTGGGTGATGGCGTGGTTGCGCGCGGCGCCCTGGTCGCCCAGGTCGGTTTCCAGCAGCAGCGCATGTTCCCCGGCCTCTTCGGCCGCAGCCCGGAACACCGAGGTGGTGATCTCGTTGGCCCGGTCGAGCACATAGATTTCCTGCACGCTCAGGCCTGCGGCCCGGGCCTTGGACACTGCGGCGCGGATCGACCGCAGGGTGGCGACGGACAGGCGGCCTTCGCGGTGGCCGGTCAGGATCGTGGTAATGTCATACTCAAACATGTCAGGGCAGTACTTTCTTCAGATCATTGCGGTAGGCATCGGGGGAGAACTGTTCCCCAAGCTTTGCATAAAGCGTTTCAGCCCGTGCCTGGGCATCCGCCCGGTCGCCCAGCAATTCGCCGATCGCAGTGCGATAGCCATCGACGTCCTGGTAATCCGCGACCAACCAGCCGGTGGTGGCATCGACCAATTCTGAAATGCCGCCGATATCGGGGGCAACGATCGGCAACCGCGCCGCGGCCGCTTCGAGCAGCCCGGTGGGAATGCCGTCCCATTCGGCCGTGTACAGGAAGAAGTCAAAGCCGTTTTCCAGCGTCTCCTCAAAGCTGTCAAAGGCCCCCTGGTCGTAGATATTGGACGGTGGGTTGTAATCTTTCAGGGTTTTCTGATCCAGGACCGGCTTGCCATAGACCCAGATATCGATCTCGGGGTTGGCGCGCGCGATATCGACCAGGATGTCTATCCGCTTTTGGCGGTCGTGCCGTCCGGCCCACATGGCGCGGGGGCGGCGCTGGCCCGAGGCGGGGGCCGGTTCGGGCAGCAGGTCGGTATAGCTCAGCAGCGGTTGAACCCGCTGTGCCTGGTCACCGGTGAACCCGAAACGGGTGCGGATGTCGCGGGCCAGAAAGGCGCTGTCGGTCAGCACCGAATGGTGGAAATCGACGGTGTCGCGCAGCCATTGGATCGGATAACCGGTGCGCAGTCCGGTGACCGTGACATCCCAGCAGAACAGATAGCTGGTGATGTTGATCTCCTGGCCGATCTGTTTGCCAAAGGCGCGCATCAGGTTCCAGAACAGGCGGCTCTGGACGTTGAAGACATGTTTGGCTTCGATGCCATACAGCAGATCGGTCAGGATCTTGAACTTTTCGTCCTCGCTCATGCCCTCCATCTCGGTGCTCAGGTCCAGGTGCATGACCGAGTCCGGGAACCATTCGGGGAATTCGAAATGCGAGGCGTCGGTCTGGACCAGCAGCACCTCCTGGTCACCGTGCAGATTGGCCAGCGCATGGGTCAGCATCCCGCCGATGCGGGTGGCACCCGACATGCGGACATGCGGCACCAGAACGACATTGGAGAATGTGCGCCCGGCAAAGGTCCGGCGCAGCTTGGCCGCCAGATCGACGACCTTTCCATGGGTCAGGGGCAGCGAGCGGACGATCCGGTTCACATTGTTGGGAAAGCCCAGCATCGGTTCCAGCTCAAGCGCTTCGCTCAGCGCGTCGGCCAGCGCACCGCCGGGGTCAAAGGCCTCCAGCGCATAGGCTTCGACGCGGGAAACGGCCCGACCCTGGCGCCATTTCTCTTTTTTGCCGAACTTGTGGTAATGCAGGAAGGGATTGATCCCCTGTTTGCGGATGTCGGGGTTCTTTTTCAGATAGAAAGAGGTCGAGAACTCTGCGCTGGGATCATTGCCTTCGATCCAGCCGATGGTCATGTAATGTACCAGCGGATCCACACCCAGCCGGGTCACATGCGGGTATTCGTCGCAATAGAATGTCTCGTCAAAGAACGGGCGGATGAGCTTGAGGTCCGCGACCGGCGGCACTTTGAGCGTGATCGACGGCCCGGCCTGGATCGGGTGCGCGCCCTCAGAGGCAAGCGGCACCGAGACCGGCATGCGTTTGCCAGTGTCCAACCCCATCGCAAAATGCAACAGCGGGCAACTGCCAAAGGCCAGAAGTTCGGGGTATTTCTTCAGATAGGCTTCGGTCTTGAAATCTTCTCTCGGATTCCGTGCTTCCTTCCAGCCGAAGTAGAAATAATGTTCGACCGGATCCATGCCGGTTGCCCGAACATCGGGGTAGGCCTTCAGGTAGAACTCGGAATCAAAATGCTGTGCCAGCTTGTTCCGAACGGCATCCGTCAACCGGTTGGTCCGAAGCAGGCTGTCATCCTTGTCGGTTGCGGGAAGGGGATCCTGAGTGGCGGCCGGCGCGGCCACAGAGGTGTCCGGATCAGATGTAAGAACGGTAGATTTCGACATGTTGCCCAATAATCTTGTGTGTATGATAGTTGTGTCGACGAGAGTTGATATATGTTTTGCAAAGTTGGTTGGAACAGTCTGCCGGGGGGGGGCTGCTTGTCAACAGGACCGCAGGTCGCGTTCGGCTCCGATCAGTGCTTTTCCTGTGTTCTGGCTGTCCTCATTCTCTGGGCCACCAAACGGTTGCACCCTGGTCGTGGTCAGGTAATTTGGGGGTATGCTTTGATTGAATGTTGCCTGCAAGGCAAGAATTTTTATGATTTCGGACCATTTGCGGCGTGGTTCTGCCTTCTGTCGCGCAGAGATTGAGCACATGCGCGCAGGTCAGGCGAAATTGGTTGACGACTATTGAATTATAAGGCCGAGACTGTCAGAAGCTTCTTGGAAGCGACAAAGAGATCGGTGGGCTTTTTCGTCTGTCGACGCTGGGTTGCGAAAACCTACATACGGACTTCAATGAGGTATTCTAAATGAAAGTAATCGTTCTTGGCGCGGATGGGTTTTGTGGTTGGCCCACGACGTTGCATCTTTCAAAGCGGGGACACGATGTCATTGCCGTCGATAACCTGTCACGCCGTGAAATCGACATCGAACTGGAAGTGGACAGCCTGACCCCGATCCGTCCGATCGGCGAGCGCCTGCGTGTCTGGAAAGAATTGACCGGCAAAGACGTGCCCTTCCACAATTTCACGGTGGGCAAGCATTATCATCGTCTGCTGACATTGATCAAAGACGAAAAGCCGGACGCGATCATCCATTTCGCTGAGCAGCGCGCGGCCCCCTATTCGATGAAATCCGCGTCGCACAAGCGCTATACCGTCAACAACAACCTGAACGCCACCAATGACGTTCTGGCGGCGATCGCCGAAAGCGGCCAGGACATCCACCTGGTCCACCTGGGCACCATGGGCGTTTACGGCTATGGCACCGCCGGCATGAAGATCCCCGAAGGGTATCTGAAGGTCAAGATCGACACCCCCGCCGGTGAAGCGGAGCAGGAAATCCTGTACCCGACCAACCCCGGTTCGATCTATCACATGACCAAGAGCCAGGATCAGCTGTTCTTCCACTTCTACAACAAGAATGACGGCGTCAAGATCACCGACCTGCACCAGGGGATCGTCTGGGGCACCCAGACCGCAGAGACCCGTCTGGACGAGCGTCTGATCAACCGGTTTGACTATGACGGCGATTATGGCACGGTTCTGAACCGTTTCATCATGCAGGCCGCAGTGGAATATCCGATGACCGTGCATGGCACCGGTGGTCAGACCCGCGCGTTCATCCACATCCAGGACACCTGCCGCTGTGTCGAGCTGGCGCTGGAAAACCCACCGCAGGCGGGCGAGCGTGTGAACATTCTCAACCAGATGACCGAAACCCACCGGGTGCGGGATCTGGCGCAGATGATCCACGAGATGATGGGCACCGAGATCGCCTATCTGGACAACCCGCGCAACGAAGCTGCCGAAAACGATCTGCATGTTGCCAACGACCGCTTCCTCGGCCTGGGCCTCGAGCCCATCAAGCTGAACGAAGGCGTCATGGACGAAGTGCGCGAGATCGCTCAGAAATACGCGGAACGCTGCGACAAGACCAAGATCCCCTGCGTCTCGCTCTGGCGCTGATCCGGGTCAAATAACCAATCCGGAAGCACAGATTTCTGTTTGTGCTTCCGGGTATTTTTCAGGCATTTTCCAGGCGCGGGGCGGCGCCAGACGTCATTTTACAGCCAAAAATCTTTGCGAACCCCGGAAGAACCGCCACCATGCTTCAAACGAACGGATTTCGAGGGGCATAGTCAAAGCGATGGAACCGACAGACACGACACGCAATCCCGTCCATCTCTGTATTGGTGCGCCGCGCGCAGGAACGCCGTGGCTGTTTCATGAATTCAGCCTGCATCCCGGCCTGTTTGTGCCTCAGATTCAGGAAGTCCGGTATTGGAACAGTCGGCGTTCGGATGCGGAACGCACCCGGGCGATCGGGACCGCGGCGGCCCGGCTGGCGGAGGTGCACGACCGGGAGGCCCAGGAGACCTGGCTGGCCGGGTTTTCGCAGATCCCGCAAACCCGCGCGCCGTCGGTGGATGAATATCTGGATCTCATGTGTCAGCCGGATCGCCCGGCCATGGATATTTCGCCCACCTTGTGTTTTCTGGACCGGGACAGGATCAGGGACCTGCGCGCAGGCCTGCCCGAGGGCAGCAAGGTCCTGTATCTGATCCGCGAACCGATGGAGCGGCTGGCGTCTCAGATCCGGCTGCATTTTCATATCCAGGGCCGGTATCGGGGGCTCCCGTCGGTCGAAGATCTCAAGGATTTCCTGAGCACCCCCCTGCAGCGCAAGCGATGGGATTACGCCACGGTGATAGACACCTGGGGAGAGGTGTTCGGGGAGGACCTCCACATTCTCCGCTATGAGGATATCCAGCGCGACCCAAAGCAGACACTGCAGGATCTGGCAGAGATCCTTGGGGTCGCCCTGAGCGCGGATATAGCCACGCGCCCCGAACAGAGCTTTTTTCACGAGATCGGTGCCCAGGGTCGAAATGCCCAACACCCGGCCCTGGGGGTCCGGGAACAGAAGGTGCTGGCCAGAGCGCTGGAGCCGGATCTCAAGAGCGCGCAGCCGGTGCTGGCGCAGGAGGCCGGGACATGGCTGCGGGATCTGAGACGGCTCAAACGGCGCAAGAACGACGCCGCCCCAGCCAGACGCCGCGAGCCTGATTTGCGTGTCCACAAGCTGATGCGGATGACCGAAAGCCTGGGGGACAACAGCGAATACGGGGCCTGGCAGCGCGATCGCGGCTATGAGCCGGCCAGCCTCTTTCGCTGGGCCAACCTGTCGGCGGATGATCTGCTTGGCTATTTCAGGTCCCGGGGGCCGCTGTTTCAACGCGAGACCCTGCGGGCCTGTGGCCCGACCCGGGTGCAGGACGGGGCCAGCGGCATCACGTTCGAAAGCGGGCTGGTGGATGTTGCGGCGGATGGCCAGCTCCGGTTGCAGCCGGACCCGGATCTGTTCGAGACGCTTTATACCGCCGAAAAACAGAGGCTGGATTTTCTGGCAACCCGGTTCTGGTCACAGATGCGGCACAAGCCGGCCCTGTATATCATCAAGAGCACCGAGGGGCGCAGCAGGCTCGATTCAGAAAAGCTGGACCAGCTCCATCGCCACCTTCGGGCTGAGAACGCAGCGCATCTTCTGTTGTGGGTCGAGGAGGGTGAGAATTGGGGGATCACCGAACTCAAGGACGGTCTGCTGCACGCCAACCTCTCTGCGTTTGCGCCGGAGACTGCGGTCTCGGACTATGCGCCTCAGGGATGGAGCACCCTGATGGCCGACTTGGTCGAGCGCGAAGACATCACCGGGATGATCCGTCAAATGCAACGCTAGGGACAGACCGGAAGACAGCAACCTGCTGTGGGACACATCAGGGCGGGGGCAGGACAGTTTGCGCTTATAATGACTATCATCGGAGCACATAGAGATGACCACATTTGAAACCAATGCCCGGCTGGAGCTGAAGGATCGGGCATATGGATTGAGCGCCCGGCACGCCGGTCAGCAGGCCGAGGATATTCTGCGTTCGGCCATCCGCAGCGATTTTCCCGGCCGGATCGGGCTGGTTTCGTCCTTTGGCACCGAGGCTGCGGTGCTGTTGCACATGGTGAGCCGGATCGACCCCTATGTCCCGGTGATCTTTCTGGATACCTGGAAACATTTCCCCGAAACCCTGACCTATCGCGATCAGCTGATCGAGCAGCTGGGCCTGTGCAATATCCAGACCGTGACGCCGCGGCCCGCAGGGGTCGACGCGGATGACCCGGATGGGGATCTGCACAAGGCCAACCCCGATCTGTGCTGCCACGTGCGCAAGACCCTGCCCATGCTGGCGGCGTTGCGCAGCCTTGACTGCTGGATCACCGGCCGCAAACGGGGCCAGGCCGACACCCGGACCGAAATAGATCTGTTCGAAATCCAGGACCGCTGGATCAAGGTCAACCCGCTGATCGACTGGGACCGCGACCAGACCGACGCCTATTACGAGACCCACGCGTTGCCCCGCCATCCGCTGATGCAGCAGGGGTATCTGTCGGTGGGCTGTGCCCCCTGTACGCGGGCGGTGAAACCCGGCGAAGACCCCCGCGCCGGTCGCTGGGCGGACAGCGAAAAAACCGAATGCGGCATCCATTTCGAAAATGGCAAGATGGTGCGCAAGGGCGGCTAGGGGTCAGCCGCCCCGGCGGATCCGGTAGCTCTGGCCGGGCTCGAACGGGCCGGGGATCACGCTGGTGTCACCCGTACTCCAGTGAATGCGCAGGGTCCGGAACAGGGAGGCCCCCGGCGCCAGGCCGAAATGGCGCCCGGGCGCGTCAAAGGACATGAAGCCGCCGCCCAGCTGGAGTTCCCGGCTCTGACGGTTTCCCTGATCGTCTTCGATTTCGATGATGGCACCGATCCCGTCGCGGTTTCCCAGGTGGTCCTCGAGCGTGACGGCAACCGATCGGGGCGCTTGTGTGGTGTTGCGAAAGAAGCTGAGCGGCCCGTTCACCGGGTGGGTCAGAATATCCAGATCGCCATCCCCGTCGGCGTCAAAAGCCACGGCAGAGGCGGTCATCAGATAATCCTCGAGCCCCATGGGCCCGGAGGTTTCGGTGAAAGTGCCGCTGCCGTCGTTTTCGAAATACAGGTTCGAGGGGCTGACCTCGTTCGGAACCCAGGTGCCGTTGACGATATAGACGTCCAGATCGCCATCCAGGTCAAAATCCTCGATTTTGGTGTCCCAGCTCCAGCCGCCCACATCCAGACCGCGCGTCTCGGCGGTGTCGGCATAGCCTGCGCTGCGCAGATCTCCGGGGGCCTGGGCTTCGAGCAGCACATTCGAGCGCAGGATCTGCTGGATTGAGGCTGCGGCTTCGGCGGCGGTGACGGCGCGGGCCGGACGGAAATGCAGCTCGCAATAGGAGCGCGCCACCAGCTGGGTGGCGGGGAGCAGGGCGCAGATCTCGGGGTTGTTCTGCTGGATCGCCAGATCCTTGACCAGCATTGCCTTGCATTCGGCCTGATCGCGCCCGTCCAGTTCCTGACAGCGGGCGGCATAGGTCGGGTCGAAATTGTTGCCCGATTTGTACCAGGTCTTGATCTTCATGTTCTTGCGGCAGGTGGCCAGCGCCTCGGGGTTTTCAATGCCGTCGCAATACTGCTCCAGCGGCTGCATCTTGAGCGTGTCTGAGACCCCGGACGAGCGGCCCGCGATCTGCGCCAGATAGAGTTCGGGATGGCCGTTGCCGGTCAGATCGTCGGATTTGATCGTCATCGTGGTGGTGGTGGTCTGCGGGATCAGCCCGTCCTGATGGGTGATCTGGTCAAACCCGCGGGCACCATCGCCAAAATAGATCGCGTCCGGGATTTCGAAATCATTGCCCACCAGCAGGTCCTGGGCCCCGTCGCGGTCGATGTCGGAAAACAGGATGCTGAGGGTTTCGCCGGGGATGGCGGGCAGATCCAGATAGCTGTCACCGGTCAGCGCGCCGTCTTCGTTCCACAGGATGCGGTTGCGCGATTCCTCGCCCGGCACCCGGCGGTACCAGCCCGCCGCCCAATTGCCCAAAGCCACATCCAGATCGCCATCGCGATCCGCATCCGCCAGGCTCAGCGCCAGCGACAGCACCGCGTCCGGGCGGTTTTTGACGGGCTGTGGGTTGGCGGTGTCGAGCTGTCCGGCGCGGTTCATCACCAGATAATTGCCCTGTCGGTAGGTGGCCACAAACAGATCGCGCCAGCCGTCATTGTCGATATCAGCCAGCACCGCGTTGAACACATGCATGTCGCCCAGCGGACCGGGCGGCAGGGTCAGCCGGGTGAATTGGCCGTGGCCGTCGTTTTCATAGGCATACAGCCCGATTTCGGTCGACGCGATGACCAGATCGGTATCGCCGTCATTGTCCAGATCCCCCGCCGCCAGGCTGCGGCCTTCCCAGAACGGGGGCCACATGTCGCGAAAGGAAAATTCCAGCGGCTTGTCGATACCGATGGTGTCGGCCTCGATCCGGGTGAATGGCGCGTCACCCGGCGGGGAGGAGGGCGCAAAAGGGCGCGCGGTGACCTCGATCCCGTTGGGCGCGGCTTCGAGCGTGGCGGCCTGGGCCGCCCAGAGGCCCGGATCAGAGCCGGGCGCTTCGCCCAGCAGCAGCTCCAGCGCCCGGCGGGTTTGCCAGTCGTGATAGCTCTGGGCACCGATGCCACCCAGGATGCCCAGCACCAGCACCGCGCCCGACAGCATCAGCGCGCTGCGCAGCGACACCGATTGGGCCACGATGAAGAAGGAATAGATGCTGAAGGTGCCCAGGGTGAACAACAGCGCCATGACATACCCCTGGCTCATCCCCAGCCCCAGCAGGGCCCCGGTGACAACCACGTCAAAGGCAATGGGCACCGGCAGAAACAGACCAACCAACGCCAGCGGGATCAGGATCCAAAGCGCGAATTCCAGCCCGGTGACCATCTCGGGGGGCAGGAAAACCGCCGCGATGGTGCCCAGAAACCCGGCCAGAACCATCAGCGGTACGGTCATCTTGACGATATACCACAGGTTTCGCGCATAGCTGACCAGCACCGCCAACAGGGCCTGCCACAGGGGTTCGCTGGTGGCTGTGCCCAGCTCTCCGGCGCTCCAGGGTTGGGGCGCGGAAATGTGGGGGTCGGGGGCGCGCTGTGCCTGGGGCAGCATCCGGCAGATCAGCGGCACCGCGCCCAGGATCACGATCAGGCTGAGCGCGATCTTGGTCACGGCCATGTAAAAGGGCAGCAGGCTGAAGGTCATGGTCAGCACCACGATGTTCAGGGTCGGCGATGCGATCATGGCCGACAGCACGGTTTCCGCCCGCATCCCGCCGGAATACATCCCTCGCGCAATCGGCGCGGCACAGTTGACGCAGACCCCCAGCGGCGTGCCGATGGCCAGGCCCAGCAGCGAATTGGCAAATCCGCCCGAAAAACTGCGCTGTTTCAGATAGGCGGTCGCGGTCAGGAAGGCGGCGGCAAAGAGAATGCCAAAGGTCATGCCTTTCTTGTTGGTATTGACCCAGTTGAGCGTCGACCAGAAGATCCGCTCCAGCAGCCCCATGTCCGGGGTGATGGGGAATTTGGCCTCAAAGCTCAGCGCATCCTCCAGCTGGATGGCACCCGACATCATCGCCTTTTCGTCCAGCGCCGGATAGCGCGACCCGGTCCAGAACATCCAGGCCAGCGCCACGATGAGAATCCCGACAAGGACAAGGCGTTTGTGAAACTGGGGATGTACCATGTGATTCATGTCTGTCTCATTCATTGGGCCAATCGGGGGGCCAGTCGAGCGGTCAATCGGGCGGTCAATCGAGCAGTCAATCGAGCGGTCAGTCAGGCCCGGGGCCGGCCCTGTGGGGCGGGCCGCCACACCCATATCAATTGGTCGTATTCTGATCTGTTTCGGGACACAGATTACGCAACGAACCCCCTGGGGCAAAGCCTGAAAAGACATTTCTTTTCTCTCCCTTGCCAGAGCGGATCAAGAGGCAGAAAAGGCGTGATTGTTCACGGGTTTGCAGCCATAAAGACCATGTGCCCACAGGCGGGTGACAGCGCAAGGAGAGGAGACCCAGTGTGATGATCTTGCCGTGCCGGGATGATGCCCCCCCCATGTCCGAGGGCGCGTCATGAAAAAGCCGGTTGTCATACTTGGATCCGGCGAACATGCCGTGGTGGTCATCGATGTGCTGCAGGCGATGGGGACGTTCGATGTCATCGGCTGTATTGCGGATGATAGCGACCCGGACCGGCTGGTGCTGACTGTGCCGATCATCGGCCGTGCGGATCGTTTGCAAACCCTGGCTCAGGAGGGGATTTCCGCGGCCATCGGTCTGGGAGGCTGGGTTGATAACGAGACCCGCGCGGCGCTGTATCACCAGGCTGTCGCGGCGGGGGTCGATATCGTGACGGCAATCCACCCCGAGGCCCATGTGGCCCCGCATTGTTCCATCGGGCGTGGTTCGGTCATCTGTGCCCGTGCACATATCGGCGTCGCCACCACGGTCGGCGAGAATACGATTGTGCATTGCATGGCGCTGGTCGGCCATCAGTGCCGGATCGGCAACCATGCCCTGATTTCCGGCGGAGCGGCGATCGGGGCGGCTGTCACCATCGAAGATGAGGCCACGGTGGCAATTGGGGCAACCGTGGCGTCCCGGGTTACGATTGGCAGACAGGGGTTGGTCTGTGCGGGATCGGCTGCGGACCGGGATGTGGCTCCGGGAACCAGGGTTCGCGGCGTGCCGGCGCGTCCCCGTGGCCGGGTGCGCTCATGACGTCCAGCTCCAGCTGGGATGTGCCAGCTGCCCAGGACGCGCCCGCTGCTCCAGTTCGGGCAGGATGTCGGCAATGATCCCGCGCGCAATCTCCAGGGATCCCGCGGTTTCCCAACCGGTTCCGGCAAAGTCTTTCAGAGTTTCCAGGCTGGCAAAGATTTCGCGTTTGTCGAACATGTGATTGCGCCGCAGCAGATGCAACAGGCGCGCATCTGCGAGCTCTTTTGGGTGGAGGGCTTCGAGGGCGACATCATTGGGGAAATTGTATTTCATCCCGAGCGCGCGATGACGGACCCCGCTGTGGGCAATGGCCAGCGTGAGCGAGATCTGCGACCGGAAGACGCTGCTGGGAAAGGCCTGGCGGGCTGCGTTTGCGCAGGCGCGGTGATGTTCGGCGATGGACTGACGGGCCGCTTCTGGAATGACAACAAACCCATAGTTGAAATAGGGCGGGGCCATCATGGCACCGGGCGTTCGGTCCTCTTTTTTCCACATGTAGGGCCAGCCCGTGTAGCGATAGGGGAATGTGGGAGGATCCAGCTGCGCCGCGGCATGGAGATTGCCCCAGTCCTGTCGTGTGATCGGGGCGATATGGGCGACAACACCGGCGACGGTTGACTGGGCGACACAATCGCCCAGAAGTTCGGACAGGTCACCGCAGGCGATCATGTCGGCATCTATACAGACCATGACATCGGCGGTGCAGGGAAGCTGCAGCCGGAGATCCGCTGCGCCGTGAACGCCGTGGTCCTTGAACATGGCGGGATCGACAGGATGGCAACGTATCTCGGGGGCCAGCCATTCGGCAAAGGCCGCTGTTTCGGCCTGCTGGTCGGGGCCGGCACTGACGATGACGGTCATGTCGAACCGGTCCAACCCGGCGTGCCGCTGCAGGCTTTGATACAGGAGGGCCAGCATCAGGGCAAAATGTGGCGTGGGGCTGGCACCCACGCGGAATTCGACACTGGGATGACGGGTCATGATGTGGCGACGGTTTCGATGATGTCGGCGATCCGATCAATATCCGCATCCGACAGATCGCTGAACATGGGGACGCACAGGGCCCGACCATAGATGTCTTCGGTCACGTCCAGCGGGGCCACCCGCGCCAGGGTGCGATAGGCATCCATCCGGTGGGCCGGAAAGAAATAGCGTTTGCTCCCGATCTGCTGATCGGCCAGCGCCTGTTCCACGGCGTCCCGCAGGGTCTGATCGGCAAAGACGATCACGAAATCCTTGTAACTTCTGGTGTCTCCCGGGGCCGGGGCCGGTTGAAACCTGAGAGTCGGAAGATGTGCCAGCCGATCCCGATAGCGCTGTGCCACTCTGGCCCGTTCCAGGATCATGCTGTCGAGCAGGTCGAGAGACAGATACCCCATTGCGGCATTCATTTCGGAAATCTTGCCGTTCAGCCCCGGGGCCTTGGCATTGTAATCCCCGACGAAACCATAGCCGCGCAATTCGAGAAACCGATCCCGGATGTCGGGGCGCGCAAAGGTGATCAGCCCGCCTTCACCGGCGGTCACGACCTTGGTGCCGCTCAGGCTGTAGACCGAAACATCTCCCCGCCCGGCCAGGGACGACCCGGAGACGGTTGTCCCGATGGCATGGGCGGCGTCAAAAAACAGGGCCAGACCGTTGTCCGCAGCAATCACGTCAATGTCGGGAGAAACCGGTTCGCCGAAACAATGCATGGCGGCAATGGCGACGGTGCGGGGGGTGATCAGCGCCCGCACCGCGTCTGGCGCGAGACACAGCGTGTCGGGGTCGATGTCGGCAAAAACCGGGGTCAGCCCATTCCAGACAAGCGCGTTGATCGTGGAGGCAAAGGTAAAGCTGGGAACAATCACCTCGCCGTGTGACAGGCCCAGGGCGCGCCAGGCCAGGGTCATGCCGATATCGCAACTGGCGACCGACAGCATGTCAGCCCCCAGCATCTGCGATGCCCGGTCTTCCATCAATCTGCAATATTTCGAGAAGTTTGACACGTAACGCCGGTCGAAAATGTCCTGGGCGAGCGCGGCGAATTGATCAAATGCGGGCAATGTCGGTTTGGCGACAGGAATGGTCATATGTGTCTGTTCAATCAGCTGAAAGTCTGCGCAATCGGGTCCTGGCAGGGCCGTCTGGTCGTACAGGATCTGTCCGCTACGGGGCCGGATTTGTAAAGGGGAAACAAAAAAGGGAGCCGAAAATGGGCCGGCTCCCCTGATCTTGAAACTGTTACGGGCCTTAGTTGACGCCGCCCGGTGCCGCGGTGACGGTCCCGGTAAAGGTCGCGTTGCCGGCTGAATCGAGCGAGAACATAATGCCGGTCCCGACCAGGGCAACATTGAAGGTCCCGTTGTCATCGGAACCGAAGGTCCAGATTTCCGGTGAGGCACCAAAGTCCTCCAGCACGATGCCGGTGCCGCCGTTCCGCCGCAGCCACAGGACGCCCCGATCAGAGCCATCGCCTTGAATTGTCATCTGCGAGTTCCCCTCTGGGGTGGTCGTCCCGATCCCGACATCACCATCAGCCGCGATGTCGATTGAGCTTGTCGGTGCGCTGGGGCGGACCCTGAACGGCAGCGTACTGCCGTTGGTCACATCACGGACAAAGAAGTTGGTTTCGTTGGCGGCCACATCAAAGGTTTGCGGGGTAAAGCCGCTCGAGCCGTCCTGTTCCAGGCGCAGGGTGGGTGTGTCACCGTCTACGACATGTACTTCCACCACCGGGGTCGCGGTGCCCAGACCGATGCGGCCGCCGTCATCGACATAGAGCGAATGGCTGGGGGCGCTGGCTTCGATGGTGAAGGGGGTGCGACCACCGTCGACATCGTCGATCGAGAATTTGTTCTGACCGCCATTGGTGCTGTCGTTGAAGGTAAGCTGCCAGTCATTGGTCGGGAAGGACGCCGAATTCGACGTATCCTGTGCCTTGATGCGCAGGTTGTTTTCTTTCAGGCGTAGCGTGTCAAAGCCAAAGCTTTCGCCGTTGACGCAGTCCATGCCGACGCAGATGCTGCCATCGACGATCAGATCGTCCAGAATGACCTGATCCGCCTGGGCCAGGCTGGCGGCGAGGCACAGGGCCGAGGTCCCCAGTGCAAGTGATTTCAATGTGCGTACAGAAGGCATTTGTTAAACTCCCTGTTGTGTTTATGTCAGAGGCTCCGGTGCTCTTTGCGGCCCGGATGTCCGGTTGTGTCTAGTTGGTGTCTTCTTCGGAGATGTCCTCGGGGCTGATGATCACCCCGCGGGATACGGTAAAGCTGCCGTTCATATGGAACGGTTTGGCCTTGGTGTCAGAGGCCGCGTCGCCGCGCCCGTTGTTCTGCGGGTTTACGATCTTGACCTGTTCCTCGCTCGCCGCGCTCAGTTCAAAGTGATAGATACCATCCACCACTTCGGAGCCGCTGAGCTGAAAGACAGGTGTGCCGCTGGGGGCAGCAATCGAGATGATCTTGCCGTCCGGGGCCGAGACCACCAGCTTGGCGTTGCTCAACCCGGTCCAGTTCTCGAACCAGACCGCATTGGAATTATGTTGTTTTACAGGATTGGCGGCCATGGAAATGCTGGCCAGACCCAGGCTGATCGGCAGCGCGGCCGCAAGAATCAGACCTTTTTTCAACAGAGACATGTGGCTCCTTCCAGTCAAATCAATCAAAAAAACATCACTCGTTTTGCCTTGTCTCGCCCGTGTTCCGGCACATATGCCGTGCGGCAGCCTGCCGTTGGGGCAACTTCACTATACACGAGGGGGTCCCCGGAATTAAGAAGTTTTATTAAATTTCTATGTTTTCAGATCGTGCACAATGATCTTGTTCACATTGGTTGCAATTTCCGCCAAATTTCACGTGCACGCGTCTGGGCTTCGTTGACCTGTTCGGGGGGCATGCGCTGTTGCAGGGCGGTGCTCTGGGCCAGCGTCTGGGGCAGGCCGGCTGATCCGGCGAGGGTCAACCACATGTATCCCAACATGAAATCCTGCGGAACACCGCGTCCCTGAATATAGAACTGCGCCAGATTGAGCATCGAGGGGCCATGACCCCGGTCGGCAGCGGCCCGGAACAGCCGGGCGGCCTGGCGCAGGTCGAGAATGCTGGCTTCGGGGTGGCTGCAGCTGAGCCAGCCTGCGAGAAACAGGGTGACGGGGTCCCGGCTTTGGGCGGCCTGTAACGCGATGGCCCGGTTGTCGGGGGTGTTGTCGGGGCGCTGCAACCTGTCGTCAAACAGGCACAATTCGGTGTCATCGACCGAGACCACATCCTGTCGGGTCTGGCTGGCGCGCCGGGCCCATTGTTCGGCCAGCGCATCGCTTTGCGCGATGCCCAGCCCATTGGCATACATGACGCTGAGATTGCGCATGGCCGTGGGCAGCCCCTGATCGGCGGCGGCCTGAAACAGGACGGTTGCCTTTTCGTAATGCTGGTCCACGCCGTGGCCGCGCACATAGAGCAATCCCAGATTGTTGCGGGCCCGGGCATGTCCGGTCTTGGCGGCCTTGAAATACAGGGCAAAGGCCCGCTCATGATCCTGGGCCACACCGATGCCGTCCTGATACAGCACCCCCAGATTGACCGAAGCCTCGGTATGGCCGGCGTCGGCGGCCTGTTCGTAAATCGTGGCAGCGCGGGTCGGATCAGAGCCTTCCAGGGCGGTGGCGAGATCAAACAAATGCTGTGGATCACCCTGTTGTGCGGCCTGCTCCAGCCAGGTCAGGGCCTGATCCAGATCCTGGGCCACACCAAGGCCCGAATGATAATATTGTCCCAGCCGGTTCTGGGCACCGGCATGGCCCTGTTGTGCGGCCTGACGATAGAAATCGGCCGCGGTTCGGAAATCCCGGATGACGCCCTGGCCGGCGTGATAGCGTTCGCCCTGTTCGAACCACTCTTCGGGTGCGTCTTTGGTTGCAGGGTCCATCGCCCGGCCGGTATTCTGATCCGGGGTGATCTCTGGCGACGTGGTCTGAGCAAAAGCCGGAGCAAAAACCGGGGCAATCGCCTGGACCGCAAGCAGAACCAGACAGGCCCACAAGCCCTGGCGCATCGGACGTGGGTGGCGCATCAGTTGTTTTCCTGAACGGTCTGTTGGGTTTGCGGGGGCTGCAGGGTCGCCTGTTCAAACACCTCCCGGGCGGCGGTCTGGGCCTGGGCGATCTGCTCCGGGGTCATCAGCTTGGCGATCGTGTCGCGCTGTTGTGCCGCCTTGGTGGCGCCGCTGGCGGCGGCCACATTCAGCCATTTATGGGCGTTGACATAATCCAGAGAAACCCCGGTCCCGGTGGTATAGAGCTGGCCCAGCTCGGCCTGCGCCCGGGCATCTCCGGCCTCGGCGGCCTGCAGCAGCAGAGCGGCGGCCTCCTGGGTTTTTTGCGGAGCAGTTTCCGGGGCGGTCTGGGCCTGGGCCAAAAGCACCAGCGCCAGCGCCGTCCGGGCCGGACGGTTGCCGTCCACAGCCTGGGCGGCCAGCCACTCCTGGGCAGCTGCAGTGCCATCCCGGGCCGCCACCGCCATCCAGGCGACGGCCTCCTGGGGGGCGGCCAGAGCGTCGAGTTTGCCGGCCAGTTGCATCCGGGTCAGCTGTTCGGCGGCTTTGGGCTGTCCGGCGCTCAGCGCCTGACGATAGAGCGCCATCGCCCGGGCCGGATCGACGGGTGTGCCCCGGCCGGTTTCGTGGATCTGGCCCAGAATCAGCATCGCCCGGCTCACGCCATATTCGGCAGCCTGCTCATACCAATAGAGCGCCTTGGCCTCATCGGGGGGGACCCCTTCGGCACCGGTGGTATAGATATACCCGAGATTGGACATGGCACCGGGTTCACCGGCCTGCGCCGCAGGCACGAGCCAGCGCAGCGCTTCGGTCATGTTCTGTGTGACCCCGTCCCCCTGCATGTATTTGGTACCCAGCACCCGCGCGGCCAGGATATGCCCGTTTTCCGCAGCCCGGCGGTACCAGGCCAGCGCTTCGCCGGGCAGGTTCGGGGCCCCCTTGCCGCCGTCATAGGCATTGGCCAGGAAAAACTGGGCGTCGGTATGGCCGTTCTCGGCCGCCCGGGTCAGCCATTTGAGAGCCTTCTGGGTGTTGACCTCAACGCCTGCACCTTTGGAATAGGCGCGGCTGAGGGCATATTGCGCCTCGACATGCTGCTGTTCGGCGGCCGCCAGGAACCAGTTGACGGCGGCGGTTTCGTCCTTGGGCAGGCCGTCCCCGGCGCTGCTGAGCAGTCCCAGATAATATTGGGCTTCGCTTTTCCCGCGGGTCGCCGCTTTGGCCAGCAGCTCTGCGGCCTGGGCGGAATCGCGTTGCAGGCCCAGGTCCTCGCCGCTCAGATGGATGCGCGCCAGCAGGGTGATCGCCTCCAGGTGGTCCTGCGCGACCGCCCGGGTCAGCCAGTCGATCGCGCCGGGGATATCGCGTGGCCCGCCGCGCCCTTCAAACAGGATCCGGCCATAGCGGTATTGCGCCAGCGGCGTGCCCAGCTCCTGAGCCAGCTGCGCGAGCCCGGCACGCGCGGTGACATAATCGCCGCGTTTCCAGGCCTGTTCGATTGCGGCCATTTCGGGCAGGGCCGGTGCCGCTTCGCTCTGCTCTTGCGGGGGCTGTTCGCCTTGGGCCAGTTCGCTTTGAGCCAGAGCCGGGAGGGCGGTCAGCGGCAGGGAAACGCCCAGGCAGAGAGCGGTGTACCAGGGTCTTGTCAGGTGGTGGAAAAAGGGCATGAGGATACGTCTTTGACAAAAAGGGTGAATGCGCTGGGGCCACCTTAGAACAAGTCATGCAACAGTGGGAACCG
>CP081100.1 GCA_025141015.1 Rhodobacteraceae bacterium M382
GCCGATGACCGAATTCGAGCGCGCCGTCAGGTTGTTGTCAAGATAGGCACCCGCGCCGGCAATCAACCCGCCACCGTCGGCAATGACCTCGGCTGTGTGGTTAAAGTCGAGCTGCGAATACTGACGGAAATTGCCTGCGGCTTCGATTGTGACGCCTGTGGCCTGAACTTCGGATGCGTCAGTATCTGCTGCTCCGCCATTCAAACCAGTGGCAGCTGTACCGCCAACTGTAACACCGGTAATGCTGGACAATTTACCCAGCGCGGTCGTCGAATAGCTGGTCGCATTCTGATCGCCATCCGAATTCTGCACATTCAGCACACCACCGAAATATTGCTGACAACGAGGTCAAGATTTGAATCGGTCAGTGAATACAGCGTAACATCACCGCCCGCCTGAACGAGATCGGCATTGATAAAGGCCTGTGCCTTCACATCGGTGCGTGAATCTGCGTTGGGATCGAAAATGCTCCGAGACCGCCACCGCCGCCGCGGGCTTCGGATTTAGTCTGTCCATCAAAGGCCACGAAAACCGCCTCACGGATATTGCGGCCCTCTATTGTTTGCAGACCCATCCCCGAGGCATCCGTCGGATCTCCTGCAAGAGCTTCCAGGTTGACTCGGAATTCGTGACGACCCTCAGTTGGAGCACCCAAGTTGACTTCGACCCGTTCCAGACGCTGGACCGCCCAAGCGTTTGATGAACAACCCGGATCATCAGACAGGGTGATCGGAACCGAACCGAGAACGACGCGATATTACCCGCCATCCACCACAGGAAGCCATCCGCGACTGGGCCACCATTGCTTGTCACCGTGTAAGTGGGCCCGGCTTCCAACCCGGAACTGGCAAATCCGAGGCTTTGGTCAGGGTATGGACAGTTTTGTCACTCGCCGAACGCGAAATCGGAATCTCGGTGATCGCGATGTCATTGCTCGGGTCGCCCGGTCGGTATAACCGACTGCTTCCAAATAGGTTTCGGCCAACTGGATACGATACGCATCGACACGAATGACATAGTACCCCCGGTCCGGAGACAATTCGGGAATGGCATTCAAATCCGGATCAGGGGTGCCTCCTGGTTCGATTGAGTAAACGACCAGATCTCCGCTGTTAAAACCATGGCCCTCATAAATACCATCCCTATTAACGTCTGTACCCAGATAAATCGTGTCGTTGTCCTGAGTGATCAAATCGCCTGCAGTCGTCGCATCTGGCGTACTGCTAGTGCCCTGCAAATCAACAAAAGCAGCCTCAAAGCTGCGCGGTGACCCAGTGTTGGAATACGTCACCTTGTCGCCTGCCACAAAGGGCATGGCAACAGGGTCGATGACACCGGTGGTAATTTCTCCGCCGCCAAAGGTCAGGCGGTCGGTGCTCGCGTTAAAATCTGACGTCGCAAGGCGAATGGTGAAGTCGTCCACCACACGCACCTTATAGGTTGCACCTGCGGTCAGACCCGAGATCGGATCGCCTGTCGGCTGATAAATGATTTCGACATCGTCTTCAAAATTATGCGCATTGGCAAACCGAATTGTGTCGCTGCTGGCATCGACCTGCGCTGACCCTTCGGGGGCCGCCTGATAAATTCGGTGCGTCCCCGACGAATACATAAGATCCACTGGGTACCGGTGCCATTCTCGGCATCAGACTGATCGCTATACAGTTCGATCGCGTTCAAATTCACATCGACAACACGAACGTAAAAGGTCTGCCCTGTCGGAGCGATCGGAATCGCGGTGCCCGGATCATAGCCAACCAATTGACCAGTATAGAGATCCGAGGATGCACCCAAATAAATCCGATCCTGCATGGCATCGACGCCAGCTGGGACCTCCACATCAATCAAGCCGTTCTGGGACGCCGTATCCGTAGCCTGTGCTTCTGTCGCATAAAGTTCGATTACAAAATCATTGATTGCCCGGACATAAGCAGTTCCTCCAACTGCCGCAGCGCTGGAAACCGTGTCCCCAGTGGCAAGACCATGCACCGAGCCAAAGCTGATCTGGTCCTGAGCCGGGTCAATACCCGTGATCGGGGCAGCGACACCCGTTAGCGGCAGTACCGCAGCGGAACTATCAAAACTCTGCGACGTTTCGACAGAAAGCGCGGAACCGAACCGGAAGGTATTGGCCGGGTCGAGCGCATTTTCCTGATAATCCAGAACCGAGTAGGTGCCATTGGCTGACCCAGCCCCTGTCAGAACAATTCCATCGCCTTCCTGCAAACCGTGGCGCTCAAAATTGATGGTGTCGGTGGTGCCATCCATGGTCAAAAGATCTGAAGGCGGATTGGTATCCCCATCATCGGCAACGGCACCCACGGTCACGTCGTCCGCGCGAATTGTACTATTTTCGCTGATAAAGGCTTCTACATCATTGTTGGACCGGGCATCCGATACCGAAGCAAGAACAGTAATGCCGCCTCCGCCATAGGCGCTGGCCTTGCCCTTGGCTTCTCCGACAATGTTTCTTGCCGTGACAATCAAATCACCTGTCAGATCCAGGTCCGCGCCATCGCCTGCGTAAGCAGCAGTATCAGTGTATGTGTATGCGTTGGTTTGCGACCCACCGCCTGCGATCAACGCACCGGTCCCGACCAAAACATCCGAGAATGTACCTGCCTGACTGGTCGCATCGACGGTCACATTGCGACCTGTAACCTGAACATTATCGCCAAGCCACGCGAAGGACGTGGCGCTCAGGTCCGAATCTGAGAGCAGGACCGAGACCGCAATCCCACCACCCGAACCGACATCACCATCAACCGATGCAAAATCGTTGTTCGTATTGCTCTGGACAACAAGATCGCCGGTCAGATCAATAACCGCGCCATTGCCGATCCAGGCTTCGGCCGTCGAATAGGTGCTGTTGTCCGCAGAACCGACATAGGCGGTTCCGGTGCTACCTGCACCGCCAGCGATGCTGACGGACACAACCAGCAGGTCCACATCTGCCTTGCGCTGTTGCGCATCCGCCCAAACCGTGACGTTGTCAGCGGTGATGCTGGTCCCCGCCCCGACATAGGCTTCCATCGTTGTGGTCACGGTTGCCGTCGGGATCAAAGCCGTTATGGCGATCGCACCGCCCGACCCGCCATGCACATAGGCATAACTGTTGCTGTCCTCGATAGCGGTGATTGTGACATCCCCGCCATTGATCATTGATGTCGCTGCCGCGCTTCCGGCAAGCGAAGTCCCATCACCCAAACCAAAACTGGCAGATGTCAGGCCCGAGATATGGCTGTCGGCAGACCCGCCAGTGCCGGTAATTGCGGCGACCCCAGCCGCGAGAATTTCACTATCGGCGTCACGAAGCGCGTCCGCAGTCACCGTAAGCCCGCCTCCGTCGATCTGAGTGCTTTGCCCCACATTGGCAATCACGTCGTTTTCGATGGTCGACGTGGCCAACAGCGCGGTAATCGACAAACCGCCCCCTGATCCACCATCAGACAACGTGTCAGCAAAAGCGTCGGATTCAGCCACGACAGTCGTCCCGCCGGCACCAATTGTCAGACTGGTGGCTGAGCTAGACACGCCCCGGTCGCGATCGGACCCGATGGTGGCCCGGGTTTCTCCACCAATTGTCGCCGTCGCATTGGACCCCGCGCCCGCCAGGAGGCCCACGGCAGCACCAGTGATTTCGGTGTATGCGTCCAGAAACGAGGTGGCTTGAACGTTCAGGGTCCGCGCAGCAATAATCGCGCCTTCGTCGATGATGGCCCGGATGTTACCAGTGATCTGAGCCCCCGACAAAGAGGCCGAAATTGCGCCACCGCCGACTGTCACAGCGGTTGCATCGACATTGGCGTAGTGGGTCGCTTCGGCGTCGACTTCAATTTCACCCGAATCTTCGGCAGTTCCGGTCGCGGTTACCGTCTGGCGGCTACTGTTGCTCTCGAGCCCAATAAGCGCCTCGACATCACGTGTAACCAGAATATTCCCGCTGGCTCCCTCTTCGGCATCCGGAGCCGCACCGATTCCTGCACCGGTCAAAAGACCGACCCCCACGGAAATCAGATCCGAACTTGCAGTCGCGGTGCTGCCAGATGTGACGTGCACATTCTGACCTGTCACTGTCGAAGTACCACGGATCAAACTGCGAACCCGCCCGGTCACTTCGGCGCTGGCAAGCATGACCGAAATTGAAACGGCACCAAAGGATCCGCCTTGCGCGGTCGCAAAGGCCAATGTGTCAATCTGAGCGTCGACAACAACGTCCCCGTCGGTTGCCGTGACAGTCGAGCCCTGAATTTTTGCCGTCACGTTGCTCATCACCAGCGCCTCGGCGGAAACACCCGCACCCGAGATCGAAATGGGCGAAACCGCAATGGACGCCGCAGTCCCCGTTGATTTGAGAATGTTGTGAACAGCGCTGGCCATGACATCAACGTCATCTGCTGCTGTAACTGTGCTGGTGCCGACAATCTCGGCCTTCACGTCTCGATCAATCTTGTTCTCGATTGCCACACCAGCACCGGCAAGCCCGGCCATGCTGATCGACACCGTTACACCTACGGCTTCGCTGTCGAGCGTCGTTAGATCCTCGGCGTCGACAATAACGTCACCGGTGGCCTCTATCGTGCTGCCACTGATCGTTGCATCGACATTGCCCAATGCCTGGTTCTCCACGATGACAACGGCCGCGTTGAGCGTGATGGAGATCAGCGAAATTGCGCCCGAGATAGAGACCGCAACGGTCGTATCGTCAAAGTCCACGTCGGAAAAGGCCTGCACGCGCACATCGCCCGAGGGATCCAGGGCACCAGAGGAATCAACGCCGGTTGCTTCGACATGCGAACTGGTGATGTTCGCGTCCAGTGTAGAACTCAATGTGTTGTAAACACCTGCACCGGCACCAGAAACAGAAACCGATACACCATCCTTAAGATTGGTGGCGACGCTAAAGGCGATCGATGCAGCAACCGCGATGCCATCCATGCTCGACGTATCTTCGGCGTAGACATCTATCCCACCGCCCGAGACGCGCGGGTTCCCTGACGCATCCTCAGCGTCCACGATTTCGGCGATGATGGTGTTACCAATAGAATTGTCGACGTACCCGCCTGCACCGCTGATCGAGACGGCTGTGTTCTGGCCGATCGAGATTGCGACCGCCGCCCCGACCGAGATTGTTTCAATGACCGCACTCGCCTTGGCATGGACCGAGATCGTGTCACCGGCCTGAACCGATGAATCCGAAATACGCGCCGTCACTTCGTTTGAAATATCATTGATTGAAACAAATGCGGCGAGCGCAATGGAAACCGCCGGATCACCAAACGAAAGGCTGATCGCAGCACCATCTGCGCTGGCGAACATATTGGCCTGGTCAAAGGCAAGAACATCGACCTTCCCAACTTTTTCAGTGGCGTTTACACCTGCGATAACACTGTCCGAAGTAATCTCGGCAGTGATCGTGTTGTCGATGTCATTGAAAGCAAAACCACCCGCCAGGCTGGCAGTTATAGATGGGTTACCGGGCGAAATGGCCACGGCACCAGCGACACCGATTGCAATGGCATTGATCGTGGCATCTTCGGTCGCGACATGGTCGAAATTTGCAACACCCGCAAGCTGATCCTGCGCGTTCTGAGATGTGGTTGGTATTGTGCTGGCTTTGACCAGGACATCGCCACCTGTGGTATAGATGTCGGAATCCTGTACACGTGCAACAACGCTGTTTGCAATCTCGTTGACAGAAACCGAGGCCGCGATGCTCGCGGCGACGGCCGTACCACCGCTACCGACAGCAAGCGTAAACGATCCGGCCAGGGCGAATGTATCAATCGTTGACCCATCCTGCGCCAAAAGGGCAACATTGCCGCCCCCGGTGCTGGTAAACGAAGAATTCGTCAACGACGCTTCGGTGTCGAAACCTATTTTGCTGATGGCGACACTGCCCGACCCGGAAAACCCGATGGCGTTGCTATCCGTCAGGCCAACGTCTGCAGTGACTGCCACGCCCAGAACAAAGGTATCAATATCCGCGCCGGAAATTGCCCCAATCGAAAGGCCACCATCTGCGGTTTCAAGCGTGGACGTGTCGACCGTGGCACCAACGTCAGGCGTGTTGATCCCTTCCAAGCCGTTGATATCGTTCACTGCAACAGCGATACCCAAGGAAACAGACGCCGTAGAACTGAGCCCGATTGCAATGCCAACCCCACCCGCATCGGCTTTGATCTCCGACTCGTCACCAAGGCCGCCTTCGATCAAAATCCCCTTGTTCCCGCCTGTAATCGTGGCACCATCAACATCGGCAAGGGCACGAATTCTGAGCCGGTTTCCGGATCCGGTGCCAGCAAGCGCCAGAGCTGCGTCACCTTGCGAAGCGGTCCCTGCCCCGGCAATGGTCAGCGCAGTGATCTTGGCCGTCAGATCAGCCCGAACAACGACATCGCTGTCCGCGCTGTTGGCAACAGTTCCGGCGGTGATATCGGCTCCATTCACGATTGCCATCGTGTCTGTGGTGAGATTGTTGATCCCGATTGAAAGGCCAAGGCCACCCGCAAACCCGCCGCCTCCGCTGCCTGCAAGCGCGAGAGCCAGGGCAAACCCGCCTGCGTCGGCATCTATCGTTGCATTTTCTTTGGCAATGACCGAGACGGCCCCATTGGTTGCGGTAAGCTCAGTATCACCATCGACTTCGGTCGCCACAGCATGAACGACGGTGTTCAGATTGTTTACCGACACTGAACCCACGCCGCTAAAGGCATTGGAGCTGCCGCCTGAGCTGTTGGAAACGGCAAGCGCGACACCATACGTATAGTTTTCAATCTCCGAGAGATCGTCGGCTTTGATGGTTATTGAACCATCCATAACTTCGATATTGGAATCACTGACGCGCGCAACCACGTCAAAGGACGCGTCTTCGGTGCCGACTTCATTGACGCTGATTGCGATACCAACGGCCGCAGCGGTGCTGCGACCCAGCCCGCTGGCAACCGAGAAGGTCAGTGCCCCGGAAATCGAAAGAATATCTGGTTTCGCTGTTGCAAGGATCTGAGAGGAACCCTGGTACAGGGTGACAGTTGAGTCTGAAACATACGAACGGACCTTGCCGGACAGCAAATTGACGCCAACTGAAATGGCAACGCCCACCGAAATGGTGTCGTTGCTTTGCGATGTTGTTACGGCTCCACCCAGGCTACCCGCGAGCGAAAAGATGTCGCCAACGCGAAAGGCGTCAATGATCATGCCGCCGTCACCGGTGGCATTCAAATTCGGATCATTGGGGAATGGGTCCGCGGCAATATCAAAATTGGTCCCCAGGACCAATGCGTCTGTATCTCCGCTGACGTCGTTTACGCTGACAGCGCCCGCGACGCCAATGCCGGTCTGGGTGCCACTACCACCGGTCTGGCCACGCGAAATGGCAATGGCAAAAGAACCCGAAACCGCAACGATCTGGGTTTCGTTGTTCGACGTGACTTCGAGAGATCCTGCGTTGACAGTTCCGGCGTCCGTGATGGACGCCCGAGTCGTGTCATCCACAAAATTAAGCACAACAGACCCGGAAACACCCACACCGGTATTGACCTGGTTCTCAAGCGGTTTGTCACCAAACAGAATGCCCAGAGACTCTCCGTCCAACGGGTCGTCCGATTGGTCAGGGTGTTGTTCATTGGATTGAATGGCTCCAGCGATAGAGAACCCCCAAATCGCCCCGTCGTTGATCGCACGCACCGAAAGTGCACCGTCCAGATCCAGATAATTTGTGGAAACGGCACTATATGAACCGTCAGCATCCGGCAGTTCCGGCCCAATAACAGCGCGGGTGTTCCGCGTGACGTCATTGACCGCAATCGACACACCTACGCCAACGGATTCCCCCAGGAACAATCCACCAGTTATGCCAACATGCGTATCCAATGACCCCGCATAAAGCCGGGCATCTTCACCGGTGACATATGCGCGATTTCCAAGCTGGACCAGCGTGTCGCTATCCTGATAAATCACCGAAACCGTACCGCCAACAGCAAATCCCGAAGACGAGGCCGCGCCCGATTGGGCAAAGCCCAGATTGAACAATGCCTCTTCGGCCTTCATGTTGAATCCACCAGAGCGACCGGTAAAGATCCTTGCGTTGTCTTCGACGACAGCCTGCGTCGTATTATCGACCAACTTTACATAAAGCGTGGCTCCGATACCGCCCTTGCCACCACTGTTTCCGGCCACGCTTGGCCCTTCGGTATCAAACGCCTCACCGCCGTCAAAAGATGCGCCACTATTCGACACATACAAATCATTCAGACCAACCGATCCCAAAGACCACCCAAAGATCCCAGCCATGTCAATCTGCTGCATGTAGGATGTCGCTTCGATCGAAACGGTCTCCTGCCCATAGTAAGGGTCTGATACATCTGCATTGAATGATGCATCCTGATTGATCAGGGCACCGTCTTTTACCGTTGCTTTGGCAGTCGTGTTCTGGACCTGGAAGTTGACCGACCCGGCCACCGAAACATTATCGCCCTTGGACGTAGACGAGGCCCAGCTGTTCAGGAAACCTGCCAGACCAAATGTGTTATCAACATACTGAGTAATCGCACCATAGCCCTCGGTCTTGAACAGATCGACAACTTCACCAGCGGTCGTCGGCAGAAACTGATCCAAGGTCTGGGCAAACGGATAGGTCACGCCACCAATCACCCGCGTCGCCCGCTTGGCATTCAACTCGGATCCGCCGTGAACCGTGGCCTCTGCATTATTGTCGGTGATATTCAGGATAACTGCGGCGCTGATTGTGTTGGGTGCGCTTTGTTGGCCCGTATCATTTTCTTCCTGAGGTTCGGTGCTGGACTGGGCAAAAGCCTTGCTCAGATGCTCGATCTCAGCCTTGACTTCCAGATCTTCACCCGAGGTTAGAACCGCGGTGGAATGGACTTCGGTCGAAACGTCGTGATCATTGAAAGCAAAGGCAAGGGCCACAGCCGCATTAAGACTGTTGGGGTCGGCACCCGCTTCGGACATCGCCTGATTTGTCGTGGCTTCGTCCGATATGCGACCCATGAGATTTGAAAAGATATTGCCGAGGATCGAGTCGTTGACGTTGTAACCATCGGGAGAGTTCGACCCATCAGAGCTCGCAGAGCTGAGACCTGCACCAGCTTCGGAGGTGGTTTCGACGGCAAGATTGGCACCAACGCCTACGCCGGTGGCAAAACCAGGATCCAAGATATGCGCCGCGCTCAGCGTAAAGTCATTCCCGGTCACGGTTCCAAGATCAATTGCAACACCCGCGAGTGCCTCATTTTCCGTCTCGGCAAGCATGATCGTCTGGCCGTCTGCACCAAACCCGGTGCGGGCACCACCGTCCAGATTGAATTCGTTGGTCCCCATAATGACGTAGTAGGTATTGCCATCGACCAGTCCGCCAATCGACGATCCGGCACCTGCCTGATAGATCACCGATTGTCCCAGAGGATAGGTTTGGTCCACCAAAGAGAACCCTACACCGGTTCCTGTCAGCGCCCCATTGGGTAGCGTGATCTCATTCCCGACAACGTCGACTGATGAGAAAGACTTGTTGTTTGTATCCGGATAGATTGGGCTGGTCGCGGTGCCATTGAATTCGACTAGGTCGACAGCTTCACCACGGAATACACTGTCCTCGAAAAGAGCAAGCTGAATATAATCCGGGTCGGAAGAATCCTTGAGAACAAAGTAGGATTTGCCATCAATCAGGCCACCGATATTCGCGCCGCGGCTGGATGTATAGGTCACCACATCTTCGGTTGCCAGCGCATTTGGTCCAACATAGATCCTGTCGTTGACCAGATCGACATAACCGCGTTCACCGACCCCTGCCCGCGGGTCGAATTCCAGTTTGACCACCGCACCAGGTTCACCGCGGCTGATGACGGTTCCGTGGATATCTGTGTGGACGTCGGCGTCAGAAAGTTCGATCGCCAGAGACGCCCCGACGGCGCCCGACGAATAGAGACCCGAGGAGGCCGACGCCTGAGAATCGACTTCACCACCAGCCAGCAGATTCGCGGTCAGCCCCGCCTCTACAACCGCGTTTTCAGCCAAAGTCAGCGTAGATGACAACGTTGAACGCGCAACTGCGAGCGACAAGGAAACCTGCGAGTTCGGACCGGTTGGCACATCGCCAAGGCCCGTGTTGGTTTCGGCAGTCATATTCGCCGTCGAAGACGCATCAGATGTGATGACGACAAAGCCGTCAGAATAGATGTCCGCAAACTCTCCGATGTCCACAGTGGCAATTGCCGTGGAGTCGGCCCAGCCCAAACTCGCCAATGCAAATCCGGCCGCACCTGAGGCATTGGTCACTGAATTGGCATAAATGCCGACGCCACTGTGACCGGTGATCTCAGCCCGCTGTCCCACGGTAACGCTGGCTTCGGTTTTCTTGACCAAAACCTGGAACGGAAATGTCAGAATATCCGCGACCTGACTCAGCAACGGTCCGACAAGATTGTTGTTCAATGCCGACGAAATTTCGAGCTGCTCGGCAAACGTGCGCTCTTCGGCCTGTGCAATCAGATACACACCACCGGCTTCAATTCTGGTATCGTCCCCAATATCGATTGTCGCTTCTTTTGACGACGGAAAGATCGGAGCAAGGTTCTCCAGTTCGGCAGTGCCGATGCGACGACTGCGAAATTCGATAAAGCCATCTTCGGAGGTGTCCCCCACGATCGAGACGGAATCATTCACTGTAATCTCTTCGGCAATCACCTGCATTGAACCGCTGTCGCCGAGATCAATGCTGCCGGAAAAGACAACAGAATCCTCACCCCCATCAGCGGCAAAGGTCTCGGCACCGTCAAATTCACCATAGATATTCAGGGATGCATCCCAATTTGCCGAGAGGCTCTGAACATCCAGAGAATCTGACCCCGAGCCCAGATTGATCGTCAGCGAGGAAGTCGGGTTTGCAAATGTGATATTTTCAAAAGTCGGAATCAACCCACCGGTCGTTCCGATATACATGTCGTCCGCACCCGAGGCGCGCAGGACCGCAGTGTCAGCATGCGCCGACAAATCGATCACAAGATCATCTGTGGCATTGTTCTGGGTAATCGGTTCCAGTCCGCGATAGACCAGATCGGTACCGTCCAATGTTATGTGACCGTCGTTGGCGTTCTCGGCCGCATAAACAATGCTGGAAAAAGACCCATCAAGTATCAGACTGTCAAATTCCCCGTCACCCCCATCAATCTCGATTGACTTGGCCAATTCGTCGGCCGCGACGGTAAAGGTGTCATCACCGTGCGTTCCCACGAGGTTTTCAAAGCCTGTGAAATCGATCGTAAAGAACGCGGCCTCATCCCCGTTGGCGTCTTCGAGTTTGACCGTCGCGCTCCCCGAGGCACCTTCGTCGGTTACATCTTCGATCAGCCAATCGGTCGACGTACTCAGAACGTCATCCCCTGCCCCGCCGAATATCTCAAGACGGTCAACCCCACCACCGCCCGTAATGGTGAATACGGGAAGCTTTGCAGTCTCTCTAACCAGCTCAAAGAAGGAGACTGCATCTATTTGGATATGGTTAAGGTTGACGTTCGTTCCCGAAGGGCCAGATCGCGCATCTATGTGAATTTCGGATCTCAAGGGCGCGGTATGGGACCCCCCGAATGCCTGGGCAATTTGAGATCCACTTGAATTGAGCGCCCGGATCGCGTTGCCACTTTCATAATCGAAAGCGTCGATCCTCAGGGTGCCTTCGTCGGCTAGAAGGGCATCAGCCATTGATATCGTAAAGTCGGCAGCCAGCAGAAGCCTGGGCTCAAGTTGCTCGACAACAGCTTGTTTGCCACGGGATTCTGAAGCCCGGGAATTTCTGATAAAACGGCGTCGCTTGGAAGAAAGAAACTTTCGACCCGGCAAAAACGGGAATGACACTTATCGGCCCCCCTTGAGGAGTGAGCTAACGCTCCCTCTGCTCAACGGGGGCGGTTGGGTAAAATCATGATTTGTCTGTCGCGCAATCTTTTTCCTAAAAGCTTAGACAGTTCAAAGCCTTTTGACTACTCTTTCTTTCTAGGCACCCAAATCGCCCGAATAAGAAAACAATTTCAACAATGAAAAGGCTACTGTTTATGCCCGTGCAACAATTGTTCTACAATACCGCTGTACCTGTCAGCGCACAGCGACATGGTGACCTGTCAATCAGCATGGGGAAGTCCTATTCATTCGCCAGCAAAACCAACTCTATTCCTGTTACAGCATTGGAATTCGGCCCCGCCGCCAGCGACCACCCGATCGTCTTTGCAGGTGTGGGAGACGACGCAGTTCCGGCAATAATCGTCGGTACACGCAACGATGAAAATTTGGCTGTCGACAGCGACGGCCAGTGGAGTGGCACATATATTCCGGCCTTTGCCCGACGGTATCCCTTCATCTTCTCCCTAGATGAAGAAAAACAACAGTTCACGTTGTTGCTGGACGAAGAATACGAGGGCGCGAACAGGGAAGGTCGCGGTGAACGCCTCTTCGATTCCGAAGGCGAACAGACTGTGTATTTGAAGTCCTTGCTAAAGTTCCTGCAAGAATATCAGGCTGGCTTCGCGCGCACTCAGGCATTCTGCAAACGCTTGATCGAATTGGACCTGCTCACACCGATGCAGGCACAGTTTTCCCTGCCCGCAGGAGAAAACCGGACGTTGGGCGGATTCAAGGTTGTTGACCGTGAGAAGCTGAAGGCGTTGCCAGGTGACACTCTCGCTGAGCTCTGTAGTAAGGATGAACTGGAATGCATTTACCTACATCTGGCGTCACTGCGTCATTTCCGAAACATGTTGGAACGGACCCAACCCGTTGCGACGCAAGACCCCATGGAACCCGCAACAGACGACGTGGAACCAGAAGCCGACAGCTGAGGTCCCTGTCCGTTCTCATTGCACTGACCCTGTCATTCGCGATGTCCGGCGCGCCTGTAGCGGCACAGGTGTACGATTGCGTGATCGATCCATCAGAAACAGTGGACGTCGCTGGTCAGTCAGGCGGCGTCGTTACAGAAGTCTTTTTTGATCCGGGGGAACAGGTCAAGAAAGGCCAAGTGCTGGCGCGGCTTGAGGCGACGATTCAATATGCAACCGTTCAGATGCTGGAAATCCGAGCCGAGGACACTTCGGAGATCGAAGCCCAGCGAACCCAGTTACAGTTTTTGGAGGGACGCCTGGAACGAACCCAGAAATTGCTGGACCGCGGGGTCGTGTCCAAAGGCGTTTTGGAGGAGATCCAATCCTCTGTAGATGCAAACAGGTCATTGCTGGTTCGGGCTGAGCTCGCCCGCCGCGTTGCCTTGGGTGAACTCACAAGAGCAAAAGCCGCTCTTTCTTTGCTGGAGATTCGCAGCCCCATCGACGGAGTCGTCCTAAAGCGACACTATGACGAGGGGGAGTATCTGCCCTTGGAAGGCAGTATTGCAACAATTGTTCAGCTTGATCCTTTGGAAATTGTCTCCTTCTTGCCGGTGCGAGAATACAATTCAGTTCACGTTGGAGAAATTGCACAGGTGGAACCCGCAGCCCCGTTGGACGGAAGCTATCCTGCGGAGATTTCCCGTATTGATCGCGTCTTTGACGTTGCAAGCGGGACATTCGGTTTACAGTTGAAATTGGAAAACCCGGATCTGGAGATCCCGGCCGGGCATCGGTGCAAAGTCACTTTTGGGACTGGATTTCACGTTGAGCAGCAAAGCAACTGAGACGATAGATTGATCTCTTCTCGGTCGTACGTGTGACGGCAAGACCCCCTGCAGCATCTGACACACAGGTCTTTACCCGTCGCTGTCGGGTTCAACAGCAAGGCAGTCGTGCGGCGCGATCTTGGGCGGGACTGTCGGCCACCAAGCCCCCACGTGACCAAATCTATTCCCCTCCGTCGTTGACGGGTTCAGTGATGAAACTGTCTTTCAATGCCAAATCTTCCAACAAAAACCCGGAGGTCTGTTGCGGTCTACAGTCTTGGCTCTCCAGGGATTGCCAGATCAGGCGAACACGCTGACCATCACCGACAAATAGGTCACAACACCTAAGCATTCTTTTTAACCGGTGAAGATCCTGGCCGCATTTCAAGGTAGGGTATGTATCGTCATCCCGATTGACCGTACATCCTGTTTCTGACAGCGAACGGGTTTGAGCACGGCGCTTTTTCTTCGATTTGTTCCGCCAAAGCGCCCTCCCCTGAGGCTTTCAGCTATGTCCAATAATACTGACCAGAAACTGGATCTACAGCTGCTGCGCAGAAGTTATAAAATTGGCTTTCTCTGGCCCTAACAGGAGCCGGACCGGCAATCTCTATTCAAAGCTTTGAGCCTGTCGGACTGCCGATCCAACCTAATCACCTTTCGCCAAATGGGTCGGGCGTCATTGTTCAGATCCTGCCGAACCACATAGGTATTCAAGCTGCGCCGTGCAAACCAGAGTAACGGAAAAATTAGGTACATCGCGGGTGCCCGTCCGATATCGTGATGCCCACCTGTCATTCGAGTTGGCGGCAAATTTCTTTCAGAATACTCTCCAGGTCTCCGACGCTAACCTCCCTGCCCCGCAGTTCTATGCGCATTCCGTCGGCCGACATTTCGGCACTCAGAACACCGCCGGTCTCCAGTTCCCGGTTTGGCAAACGTGTTATTTTCTGGGGTCGACCTCCGCGTGTCTTGTCACGCGGTATGCTTGCCCGACTGGTCAGCGCCGACTGAATAATATTCCATTCCGCAGTTGGGTCAGCCGCATCACAGTTCCCCAACGCTGCACGCAAATGTGGCTGCGCCCCATCCCGCAATGCTGCCGCCAATTGCAAACCCCCCTTTTCAGTCAATGCAGTCGGATATTTGAGAAGATCGCCCAACGCCTCATGAACTGTGGCAAAGCTTCTCACTTTGGAGCGCTTGGCCTTGGACGCGGCGGCAAACAACACATCCACCGCTGCAGCAACGTCGGGAAATACCCCCTGCCCCGCCGCGAGCACAGCAATGCGACCACGTTCATAGTGCGTCAGGTCTGCGCGCACTTCGTTCTCTTCGACCATGGAAACATACGCCGCTTCGCCGGCATTGCCACTGCGAACAAAGGCGGGAATGTCACCAAAGGCACCGATTGATTTCGACAATTCGGTAAAGGCCCGAAGCCGCCGGAACCCTGAAATCAAACCATAGCCGTCGTCGGTTCGGGCAACTTCGATCGGTGCGCGCAAACCGTTGGACAAAATTGAACTGCGCAGTTCGTGCATTGCCTCGTCGTCTTCGACCAGACGGTCCCGGCGAATAAAGTCCTGATCAATCTCGGCGACCGGGATCATCTGTGCAACCAGACCTGCCTGATCGGCGTTGCGCCACTTGCTCGCGTCCCCCTGATCCTGAGCCAAAGCAACGCGGTCTGTGACGGACGCCATACCGTTGAGCGACGCAGCCTCTCCAGCGACCTTTGCTATGGGCGGTGCCGCCGCTGTTGCCTCAAACGGATTGAGCGCCGGTTTCGCGGCGAAACCTTCTTCGAGTTCCTGCAGTTCATGTTCGTCTGGGGCTGTCAGCCGTCTGCGTTTAGCCATTGCCTGTATCTCCCATCTGCGCGTCGCGCCACCAACAACCGATTAGCAGTTCCTTGAACTCGGCGTATGTCCGATCAAAGGTCTCCCGACCCCGCACATATGTATCCCGATTGAAATCTCGGTAATCTGCCTCATAAATTCCGTTGACCTGTTCCCCGGCCTGACCGACCAGAGCTGTATAATCCTGGCGATACGCATTCATGAAATCGCCGAAATAGGCCTGGATCACATTTGCCATATCGGTTTGCTGGCTAGCATCGAACCGCGTCACAATAGCCCGGACCACATCCCACTCGAACTTGATTTCGGGCAACCCCGCAGCCCGCTGCGCAGCGTTTTCTCCGTCTTCGATGCTGGCAAATGTCGTGTATAGCATGTCAAAGAACCGGCCCGTGGAATCAAATTCCAAAAACGAAGCACCGAGCGGGACCAACAATATGTCGGCCGCGGCCAAAGCGTTGATCGTCAGATATCCAAGAGCGGGCGGCGTATCCAGAAAGACGATGTCATATTGCTCCAGGATGTTTTCATCCTCGAGAAAGTTGGTCAGCCCATCCCAAAGCGGCCAGCTGCGCAATCCCATGCGCCAAACTGGTATCTGGAATTCCGCCCAGTACAGGTTCAATTGGGCCCCAATCAAATCAATATTCGGCCAATGAGTGCTCTGGATCACATCTGAGGGCGTTGTTTTTAGCGCCTCTTGCAGGGTTTCATCCAACGGAATTTCCGGTTGGCCGGCGGCAGCACGAACCTGATTTTCCTGCAATACCGCCTTGGCATAATCCTTGGCCACCAACGGAAAAACTGTTTTCCACTCGTCTGCTACTTTACCGCCCAAAATGGATGTCATTGATCCTTGGGAATCCAAATCAATCACCAGCACCTTGTAGCCGTCCAGCGCCGCCGACATTGCCAAATGTGCCGAGGTTGACGTTTTCCCTACACCGCCTTTGAAGTTTGCGACCGATACAACCTTGGCAGGGAGTCCTTTGGGTCGATAGGGCAGGTATTCTTTTGTGCTGACCCCCTCACTGTCGAAATACTGGCGCAAGGAGAGAACCTCTTCGAGCGTGAACCACTTTGATCCGCCATCTCCTTCACCCTGGGGTAATTCGGGGTTGGACTTCAGGACACGTCTCAAATGTGCTGGGGCAATGGGGATAAGGTATTTGGTGATTTCCCAAGTCGAAAACTTACGTAGTCTCTTTTCTCCGTCCGGCGCGTATCCGCGGCGCGCAAGATCCTCTCGGCCTTTGGCGCAGAACGCGGCGGCTTTTGCGAATCGCTGTGTTCCAATAGGGTCTGGCAATCGGGCTGCTGCCGCTTTGGGATCGAGATTCAAGTAGGGCGGTGGGGTAGGGGACGTTGGTTTGCTCATTTTTGCGCCTCGGGTTATGTTCGCCTTTTCAGCGTATGTTTCCGAAACTATAGAACATCGTCTCTTCAATCCAGCACAAGTCTTAGGAAGATGCAGAATTTCGGCTGAGTTGTCGGTTTCGCGACGAAACCAATAGGTTAGAATGAAAGAGAACACGACATAGGTTTATTATTTTTAAGAACTTTAGAATATTTCGGGTCATAAAATGAAATAAATTCAACACCTTGCAGGTGCTCTAGCACCCGCTTACAGGATGAAAGGGTACCGTACACAGGACGAAAGGTACCAGAATACGGGATCAACGGTGCCAAGCAACGGTATTTTCGGTACCGATTCTCAGGATGCTGCCTTAGGCCCCACTTGCGCTCTAATGTGGGCGTTTAGGCTCTAATTCGACTCGGGTCCAGCATTGTGAAGTGCCCTATTTGAGCGGGCACTCAGACGGTGTGCGTGCATTTCGTCGTCGAAGTGGATATCTGTCTGCCTGGTGCCTTCCTGCAAACGGGTACCTTTGAAACCTGGATAGGGAACCTGCTAGTGATTGATCCGCAGGTACCTATTGGTTAGAATGGGTTCAAAAAGAGCAGGCATACTCAATGGACGATTCACGAATTGACATGGACAAACTGTCGGGCGCACTTCGCCGTGAGACAGTCAAAAAGAACGTAGCGGCAATCCACATCAGTGGGAAGCTGAGCTTGCTGCAACGGAAGTTGTCCAATGTTCTGTTGCTGAACGCCTATGATGCGTTGACCACTGCACAGTCCCATACCATCGATGCCCGAACGCTGGCGACCATTGTTGGGTATAACTCTAATGATTTTGACACTCTGCGTGCCAGCCTGCGGGCATTAGCCGAAACCGTAGCGGAGTGGGATATGCTGGACGAACAGGGCAAACAGGAATGGGGAGTCTCTTCGCTGTTGTCTTTTGCAAAGCTTAAGGGCGGTGTATGCGAATATGCCTATTCTCCGGCGTTGGCACAAAAGCTGCATGACCCCAAAATATACGCCCTCATCAATGTGCATATCCAACGCAATTTCAGCTCGGGACATGGGTTGGCGCTTTATGAAAACTGCTATCGATTTGTGCGTACAGGGTCGACTGGCTGGTGGAACCTCGAGACGTTCCGCAAGCTGATGGGGGTCGACGGGTCCAGCTATTATGAAAGCTTCAAGCATTTGAATGCCAAGATTATCAAGCCATCGGTCGCCGAAGTGAACAAGAGCTCTGATATTTTGATCGAACCGGGGTTTCGTAAAAAGGGTAGGGCGGTCACGGACATTCGGTTTCTGGTTCGAGAGAACCCCCAAATGGCAATGTTCCAGATCGACGACGGCGATGGCGTGCGCAATCTCAAGACCTATAAATCGTTGCGGGGGCAGGGGGTGTCGGACCGATTGGCCCGGCAATGGATTGCGGAACATGGCGAGGATTACGTTCAGGAGAAACTGAACTATATGTCCGGGCAGGACCAGATCAAAAGTTCGGTTGGCTATTTGTCGGCAGCATTGCGTGATGATTATAAGCCGACAACACGGGTCGAACCCACCCAGATCAGCCCGGAAGCCATGGAAGCCCGCATGCTACGAGACGCACAGCGGTCGCAAGAAGATACTGACTTTGAGGCGCGCCAGGCCGAACGGGCGGAACGTGCAAACCAATTGAACATTGTCGAAATGCTGGTTTCGCGGCGAAACCCAACGCAACGAGATGCAGACAAACAATTGTTTATGACGGGCCTGACAGATGACCTTGATCGCGAGAGCTTTCGAAGCCAGGGGTGGCGGTCTGGGTTGAATGCAAACGCCATAATTGCCTTTTGGAAAGATCTTGAACCCGAAGCATTTGATGGCGAACCTGAATAGCCCCAGGAATCAAATGGGGACACTGCGCGTCGATTTGTAGAGGAATGGCGCGGAACACAGACGGTTGCCTCAAACCCCAGTCTGCGTCGCGCGTTTCGCAAACTCCGCTCCCTGCGTTGCCCAAGGCTGTGCATTTGATCGACTACTAAGAGGGTTGATGTCTGGATTTTCGTTTCACACGGTCTTTAGTTCATTCAAGAACCCATTGACCAACGGACCCTTGGACAAAGAACGTCTGGATGCCTGACCGTGCTGCTGTGGGGTGATCGCATAAAACGAATAGGGCAGGGGCAATCCCACCATGCTGGGCAAGACCACATGATCCCCCATTGGCAAATCGCGAAATAGCCTTTTGGGTATCAGGGCAATCCCGGCGTTATTGAGGACCAGTGCCGATGCCACCGCGGCACCGCCTACGCGCAAACCTTTGCGCATGTCCGGAGTCCTGGCAATGCCTGCAGTGCGAAACCATGCCGCCCATGTCGGAAAGGACGCGTAGTTTTCACCCCAATCGGTATGGATCAGTGCGGAATCCGGAAGCGACTGAAACCCATCCTGGGCAAGGTATTTGTCAGCAAACGAGTGTGTGCACGTTGGAAACACAGTATCGTCAAACAATTGCGTTGTCGCGTGTTGAGGGTAGAGATGGCTTTCGTTCGTCAATCTGATGTCGACCAGGGCCCGTTCCAGATCAATTGGGTCTGCTTCAATCCTCAGCTCGATGCCAACATCGGGACAGGCTCTCCTGAATCTCGCAATGGCGGGTGAAACCCATTGAACAGCCAAAGATTGGATTGTGCTAATAACCAGATTGGACCGGGCCTCGTTTTCAAGAAGATGATCGGAGATGGTCGACAATTCGATCAGCGCCGCAGATACGGATGGATACAGTTGACGCCCAGCATCTGTCAGGTGAAGCGCATTATGAGAGCGCCGGAATAACTTTTTCCCATAATATTCCTCGGCTTTGCGAACCTGCATGCTGACAGCAGGCGGGGACACACCCAATTCCACCGACGCAGCGGTGAAACCGCCCAGCCGCACCGTGGCTTCAAAGGCTTTGAGCGGATTGAGCGGCGGCAGGCGCATCATGGCGCTCCCTTCTTGCATAAGAAAAACTGTGCCTAGTTATAGAATTTGTGGGTTTGAAATGCCAGACCCCAGCGGCCAACCTGTATGCAACGGAGGATGGCATTTATGGCAAAAATGGAAATCGAATATCTGGGAAAGCCAGAGATTGATCGTTTGGCGTTGACCAATGACGAAATCCTCGGCGCTGTTGAGCAAGGGTTGATAGCAGCGGGCCGCGGGCAAACAGTGATTGAACCGCGAATGCATTTGACACCTGATCCGGCCTTCAACGGTCATTTCAATGTTTTGCGCGGCTATGTCGAACCCTTGGGGTATGCCGGGGTCAAGGTCGTCGGGGATTTTGTCGACAACTATAAACGGGGTTTGCCGTCCGAGCTGGCGCTGCTGAATTTGTTTTGCCCCAGAACCGGCGCACCTTTGGCCGTGATTGATGCCGCGGGGATCACCGACATGCGCACCGGGGCGCTGACCGCATTGGGTGCCAAATGGCTGGGGCCCAAAAACCCCCGGGTGTTGGGGCATCTGGGTGCGCGGGGAACGTCCTATTGGAATGTAAGATTGCTGGATCACCTGTTTGACTTTGATGAAATTCGGGTTCATTCGCGCCGTCCCGAAAGCCGCAATGCCTTTGGCGAACGGCTCAGTGCTGATCTGGGAAAAAAGGTCGTCGTCACCGAGGATTGGGAAAGCTGCCTATCCGGTGCGGATATCATGATCGAGGCGACACGTTTGAACCAGCCAACCCCGCTATTTGATCGCTCCTGGGTGAAAAAGGGTAGCTTTGTTGTGCCGTATGGTACCATGAGCGCGCTGCCGCTGGATTTTGTCGATGGGTTTGACAAATTCGTCATGGACGATCTGGGGCAGATGCGGGCCGGGCATCTTGGGGCGCTGCGCCCGCATATTGATGCAGGAAAGATCAACGAAGACAGTTTTTACGCCGAAATCGGTGAAATTGCCTGTGGTGCCAAACCTGGGCGGGAATCCGACGATGAAACGATCTTGTTCTGGCACCGGGGCATGTCCACCGGGGACATCGCGTTGGGGGCGCGGATCCTGGACAAGGCACGCGATATGGGCATTGTCCAGAACCTGTTGTATCGCGATGAGTGACCCTGTTCTGCGGCTGGATGGGACTGCGTTGACCGTTGAGGATCTGCATCGGGCGTCGCATGGGGTCCCACGGATCGACCTGGACCCCGATGCGTTACGGGCGATGGCTGCCAGCCATGCGCTGGTACAACAGGCGATCCGCGACAAGGTGGCCGTCTACGGTGTGACAACTGGGTTGGGTGCGCGATCGACTGAGGTTCTGGATACTGATGCATTGTCCGAATTTTCAGTTCAAACACTTCGGGGTCGGGCGCATGCCATTGGACCAGAAGAACAGCGCGAGGTCATTCGGGCCGGAATGATTGTGCGGCTCAATACGTTGCTATGTGGTCATAGCGGTGCTCGCCCCGAACTGGCGCAGCATCTGGCTGACTGCCTCGAGGCAGATTTGACTCCTGTATGTGGCCAGATTGGGTCTATCGGTGCCGCGGATCTGGTTTTGAATGCAACTGTTGGTTTGGCATTGATTGGCGAAGGCGAAATGCGTCAAGCAAATGGCGAGGTCAGTTCCAGCGCCGAACTCATGCGGGCTCATGGCATCGAGCCCTTTGTTCCTGCGCCGCGAGAAGGGCTGGCATTGGCCAATCATACCGGGTCGGTTGCGGGTGCGGCGGCGCTGGCTCTGTATGAGGCACAAACAGCCTTTGAAGCGGCGCAAACTGCTGTTGCCTTGTCGATGGTGGGGTTTCGCGCCAATCTGGGCCCACTGAATCCAACCATTCTGGCAGTAAAGCCACATCCCGGTCAAATTTCGGTCGCAGCCGGTTTGAGCCACCGATTGGATGGAAGCGCATTGATGGACCCCGCACAGGCACGCCGATTGCAGGATCCATTGTGCTTTCGAAATGTCGTGCAGATTCACGGTACGACCCAGACCGCGCTGACCCAGGCCATTGAATGCCTGAGGATTGAGATCAACAGCGCCAGCGACAATCCCGTGGCCCTGGTCGACAGCAGAAAAATCATATCGAGCGGAGCCTATTTCACGTCCGAAGTTACCAGCGTGATTGAGACCCTAAACCGTAGTATTGTGCCGCTGGTCTTTGCTCAACTGGCCCGGATCAGCAAGCTGTTGAACCCTGTGTTCAGCGATCTACCCAGTTTTCTGGCCAAACCGAACAGCGCGTCAAATGGCTTTGCACCGATTATGAAACCAGCCGAGGCCCTTGCCAGCGAAATTGCGCATCAGGCTCAACCGGTGCCGATCTGGCCCAGTCTGAATGCCAATGGTGTCGAAGATTGCATGACGGGGTCGCCAACCGCGGTCAAAGCTCTGCGGCAGATCATCGACAGGTTACGACGACTGACGGCAATTGAATTGATGGTGGCTGGCCAAGCTGTGGACCTGCACGGTGTCAACGGCGCATTGTCGCCGGCGTTGATAGATGTGTTGACCAATCTGCGTAAACTATCCGAGCCGTTGGGCGCGGATCGCCCTCTTGGACGGGATATCGAGACGATCGCGGAGGCGATAGGTGAGAATGGGTTTGCGGGTGGTGTGATGTCGCGCGGGTAGGGGGCTTTCAGATCCTGACAGCACAGATCGCTCCATTTGATTTCGACAGGCAGGCCGACGGCGTCACATCAGGCGGACCTGCTTGTCTTGTGAAAACACAAGATTGTGTGCCGCATAAGAGGGCACACGATCACGTCGTTGACGCCGCAGTCGGCACGACCCTTCGACCATTGATGTAGGGTTTCAGAAATCGCACCCCCTGTGAGCCGGCAGTCAATTCCGAGTAGAGGTGTTATTGACCTTTGGCGTGCATCTCACGTTTGCGGGCCCGGGTAATGCGCGTCGCCTCTTCGGAACCGTCATGGTATGTGCCGAACCACTTGTCCCACGGCATTTCGGCATTGCCATAGTTGCATTCATAATACCGGTGGTGCAGCTGATGGAAAAAGGCTCCGATCAACAAGGCCTGGCGGTTTCTGGCCCATATAGCTTCGTATCCCGAATGTGATGACGCCGCGCCCAACATCAGCCAATAGCCTAGGAATACCATGTGTACAGGATGGCTGGGCAGTACGAGCACGATCAGGATTGCGCTGAGATACCCAATGGCCTCGACCGGGTGCATCGACATTCCTGACCAAGGGCCGGTATTGACGTTCCGATGGTGTACCGCATGAACGTATTTGTAGACAGCGGGTTGGTGCAGGGCCAGATGCACAACATAGAAGTGAAAGCTTTGCCAGATCGCAAGAAGCGGGAATAGCGCCAGGAACCAGATCGGATGAGCGGTAAAGGAGAGCGTTGCGATGAAATCGTTGGCATAGCTCCACCGTAGGGCGGTTTCGAAGCCGGACAGGCACGTCGCGCCAAAGACCATAGAGTAATAAATGTTGTCCCAGGTCTGATAGCCGAATTTATACAGCGCGTTCTTGCGCTTCATATAGGGGCGAGGGTCATATTTCAGCAACTTGCCCTGCCCGTCGATCCCGTAGAACCAAAGGTGAAGGCCTCCCGCCACAACCAGCAGCAAGACCCAGTTGCGCACAAAAACCCACGCCACCCAATCAAAGGCAAAAACCATTTGCTCTGGGCCAACCGGTTGCAGCCAGTAGGCAACAACAAAGGCCAGTGCTACATAGATCGAACGATCCGATACCTGCAAATAGTTCTGCCAGACCCATTTTGCCAGCGTTCCGAATTTCGGAGGCCAGTTCCAATAGGGGGCGAAACTGACCGGCAAATTTGGGTGCCAATGCCATTCGCGGCTCATAGGGGCGGAGGTGGATCGGGTCTCGGTCTTGTCCGTGGATGGGGTGTCGATGCTCGTCATGTCCTGTCCTTTCCTGAAATGGTTGTGGGTTTCAGGTTGGCGGGGGAGGGGGCTCGTATGGGTATTTTTGGGATGCTTTGGCGGTCATGGCGGAGCCTACTGGTGAAACGGGCGACGTTTGTCCAACGCTTCGCGCAGTTTTTCATGTTCGCCCGGTTTCATTGCGACACTGGTGGTGCAGTCCGGGTAGCTGCCGTTCAGAACGGCAGCGCGATAGGCGGTCAGGCCTTTCATCCGCTCGACTTCCATTGCTGCGCGGGCCGAGGCCATATCAGCAAATGCTCTGGCGTGACGGGGCGGGTTTGGAGTGTCGCCACAGGCATCGTCCTGGAACAGGAAAATCACATCCGCGGCCCCGCCGGACCCGATCGAGTGGGTAATCAGTCTGGTGCGTGGACTGATCTCGGCAATGGCTTCGTCTGCGACGCATTCCAATTCAACCGCATAGGCACCTGCATCCTCCAGTCGGCGTAGATCTTCGGCCAGGCTCATCGCTTCATCGGCGGTGCGCCCATACGCGCGTAACCCCCCGATCCTGGTCGATAAGCGGGGCACCAGACCCAGATGCCCCTGAACGGCCAGCCCTTCGTCGGCCAACAGTTCTACGGCCTTCAAACTCCGCATGGTGTAAACCGCGTCGGCTCCGGCCGTAGCGGCGCGGATACCAGCTCGCAGTATATCCTGTTGTGTTTCATAGTCGGAGGCCATCAAAGCCGCAGTGGTAAATGTGGTGGGTGCACCTGCACGCACCTCGGCCAGGTCGTGGTCGACGATCGATAGGTGGTCGATCGCCGCCGCTTCGGCCGCTGCTGCCTCGGTTCGGTTGACGGCAGTTGTCTGCACGAATTTGCGCAGCCCCTTTCCGGCCACAATGTCCGCTACCGTCAGGTTGCGCGCGGCGGGAACCCCTCCAAAGGTGTAGATCCGTTTCATGGCTGCTACCCTTCGGTCTTATTCAGCGGCTTTCAGGGGACGGCCCTGCGGGATGACTTCGTATCCGGGTTCCTCCGGTTCATCGTCCAGCATTTCCGGCGGAAAACCCGGCGCGCGGATGTCCAGTCCAGTGGCCTCTTCCAGGCGTTTGATGATGTTGGGCGAATAACAGCGTTCGCCAAAACGGTTGATGCCGTCATCAAAGATATCGACCAGCTTGGGTGAGATTTCCAACGGTACATTGTGACGGTCGGCAACCTGCTGGAACAGGCCAGCGTCCTTCTTTACCAAATCCATGGTGAATGAAATGTCCCGAGATCCATTCAGGATCACCTGGCTTTCGGTTTCATGCACAAACGACGTGCCCGAGCTGATCTTCATCGCCTCATAGGTGGTGTTCAGATCCATGCCAGCCGCCTTGGCCGTCACCAGTGCCTCGCAGCAGGTCACCAGGTTGGCAGTGGCCAGATAATTGGTGACTACCTTCAGTACCGAAGCCGACCCGAGGTCGCCGGTATGAAGGATCCGGCGGCCCATTGTTTTCAGAAAGGGGGCGATTTGTTCAAATGTGGCCCGGTGGCACCCGGCAAAAATCGAAATATTTCCAGTGGCTGCCCGGTGGCACCCGCCTGAAACCGGGCAATCTACTGCCGCGCCGCCGCGGTCCATGACCATCGCGCCAAGACGTTTGACTTCTTCTTCGTCGGTGGTGGACATCTCCATCCAGATCTTGCCAGCCGTTACTTCGGGCAGCATCTGCTGCATGACCGCATCGGATGCAGTGGGCGATGGCAGGCAGGTGATAACCGCGTCGCAATCGCGCATCAGCTGCGCCGGGCCATCGGCCTGTTTTGCCCCGCGGCTGACAAAATCGGTGACCAGTTCGGGGTTGAGGTCATGAACGGTTAGGTCGATGCCATTGCGAAGCAGCGAACCCGAAAGCTTGCCTCCGACATTACCCAGACCGATAAATCCAACTTTCATACGCCCGTTCCTTGTTCAACTTTGGCCAGACCAGCCAAAGAAGTCTCTGACTGGTCTGTTGATTTACGAAGATTGCAATCTGAAAGTAAAACGAATAAAAAGAGCAAAAATCACCAAAAATAATTGGTTATAATATGCCCAAGTTCCCCAATCTGATCTGGCTGCGGTCCTTTGAATGCGCTGCACGGCATATGAATTTCACTGCCGCGGCTGCCGAACTGGGCATCACTCAAACAGCCCTGAGCCTGCATGTACGGTCGTTGGAAGCAGAGCTGGGGTGCCAGCTGTTTACCCGCGCTGCGCGCCACCTGACCCTGACCGAGGTTGGACAGGCTTATGCTTTTTCGCTGCGTCGTTCTTTGGGGGACATCGCGCTTTCGACGACGAGCCTGTTTGGGAGCTCCAACGCACAAGTTTTGACAGTCCGAGCTCCGATTTCCACAGCAGCTTTTTGTCTTGCCCATAGGTTGCCGGACTTCATGAATTCTCATCCTGGCGTCTCTATTCGAATGGTTTCGAACATTTGGGCCGAATCCGCCGGGCGTGAGAATGTGGATGTCGAGCTGCGTTTGGGGATCGGAGGATGGGATGACGTCCCGGCGCGGAAAATTTCTAAGGAACGGATTGTTCCGATCTCCAGCCGGACCACTGGCTCCAAAACCCTGTCCGTCCAGACATTGCAGCAGGGATCTTTGGTTGCGATCCTGGGATTCGAGGATATGTGGCATCGATATCTGACGGCTTTTGGTCTGCAACCGACGGATGACACGCCGCCCTATGCCGTGGATACAACGGTGGCTGCCGTCGACATCGTCGCTGCAGGTGGTGGACATGCCCTGGTGCTGGAACGGTTTGCGGCCTCGGCCATTGCGGCTGGTCGATCAATCTCTATCGTTGGGGATCCGGTCCCAATTGAGCAGAGCCATTTTATTCTCGGTGGTTCCATGCCGGACGCAAGTGGCCCAGCGAAACAACTGTTTGAAGCGTGGTTGGAAGCGGAGTTTGCATAGGCCAATGTCCCTTGTCGCCTTTTGTGCAATTCGCGCTATTGTGGAATGGAATTGTTGCTGAACATTCATGGAGCATTCTGAAGTGACCGAGCGATTGAAATTTACAGATTCTCGATGGATGGCGCGCCGGCTAAAGGCCGCCAGGGCCTTGTTGGGTGCAACCCGCGAAGAACTTGCCTTGGGTGCAGGTCTGGCAACGAAAATCATTGAAGAAGCCGAAACCGAAGTATCGTTTCCAACAGCGCCGGAATGGTCAAGAATACTCAATCACTTGAATGAAAACGGTGTCCGGGCAACGGAATATGGTGTTGAATTTGATCCTGCCATAGTTGAACGCCCGGAACGTGCCGCTCTTATCTGGTCACCCAAAGTCATCAAGGATCCGTTGTTTCCGGGGTGATATGTTCAGCTCCGGGACGACCGCGAACCAATCAGGCCTGATACCCTTCCGGGTTGCGGCTTTGCCAGTTCCAATGGTCGCGGCACATGGTGTCGATGTCACGCCACGCGCGCCATCCGAGCAACTCCAACGCTTTTGACGCGTCTGCAAAGCAGCTGGCCGCATCGCCTGCGCGACGGTTTTGATGTTCTACGGGAATGTCGCGACCCGAGGCGCGGGCAAAGGCATCGACCATCTCCAGAACTGTTGAACAATTGCCTGTGCCAAGATTGACTTCGAACAGCGTCGGGGCCTCCAGCACCTTGAGCGCAGCAATGTGACCCTCTGCCAGATCGACCACATGCAAGTAATCCCTTTCGCCCGTGCCATCGAGCGTTGGGTAATCGTCTCCAAAAACTTTCAGAGATGAACGCAGACCACTGGCAACTTGGGCGATATAGGGCATCAGATTGGTTGGGACACCCTTGGGGTCTTCACCGATTTCGCCGCTACTGTGGGCACCGACCGGATTGAAATACCGCAGGATTCCAATGGACCACGACGGATCTGATGCATAGAGGTCCCGTAGAACGTCTTCGATCATCAGTTTGGTCCGCCCATAGGGGTTCAGGGCGCGCAGCGGGTGGTTTTCGGTGATCGGCAGCCACCGGGGATCGCCATAGACTGTCGCCGACGAGCTAAAGACCAACCTGCGAACATTGCAGTCTTCCATAGCATCCAATAGCGAGATCGTCCCAAATACGTTGTTGTTGTAGAAAGACAGCGGGTTCGAGACGGAGTCTCCCACCGCCTTGAGGCCCGCGAAGTGAATGACGCCGCCGCACCGGTGCTCTTGCAATGTCTTGCGTATCAGATTCCTGTCCTGGATATCGCCCCGAACAATATCCAACGTCCGTCCAGCCAGGCGTTGAACCCGGCGCAGCGCTTCGACATGACCGTTTGAAAAATTGTCGTAGACCACAACCTCATATCCTTGCTCCAGCACGGCGAGACAGGTATGCGCGCCGATGTATCCGGCACCGCCTGTTACAAGGATCTTCATTTGAATCTCACCTTTACTGGCAGGCCTTCGACCCAGGTGTCCGGTTCCTGGTCCAGCGCAACGACGACTTTGATCGCGCGTTTGGACCCTTCAAATGGCCCGGCCAATGCCGCAGGAATGGTTTCGGCGATTTGTGGAGGTTCCTTGACCACCCCGTGATATCGGGTGCGATCCGGGAATATGACGACCACGGCATTGCCGACATTGGCGCTGCTGATGCTTTCCGGCTGGAGGAACACATTGACCACCGGAGCGTCATAATTTGACAGCTCGACCAGCGGTGCGCCTTCGGTGACATATTCGCCTTCTTTGACAAAGACGCGATTGATCACACCGTCCCTGTTGGCGCGGGTATCCAACTGCTGTTGCTGAACTTCGGCGACAGCGATTTCCAGTTCAATAGCGCGGATTTCATCGGCCAGATCATGGGTGTAACGCAGGCTTTCCAGCCGCTCGAGGTCGACAATATGTTGGCGTTCATCATGCGACAGCGCCCGGCGCATTTCGTTAAGTTGCATTTGGTCAGCCAGTTTGAACAGTCCCTTTTCGGCCAGTTGCTGGTAACGGGCGGCAATCCTATCCTGCTTGCGGCGGGATTCCTCCAGCCGTCGAGTATAGACGCCCAATGTCTCCTTTAGGTTGGCAATCATTTGATCCTGATAGATTTTCAATTCTTCCAGGTTGCCGCTCCAGTGTTTTATCTTGCGATCTATTTCTGGTGACGACAACTCAAGAAGCAGTTGCCCGGACGAAACACTGTCCCCAAGCGCAACAGGGACCGAAGTAACGAAGCCGGGGTCGGATGCGCTGAGATGAATGGGTTCTGTGGTCAATATACCATCGGCGCGAACCAGGATTTCTTCTTGCAACACCAACCAGCCCCAAATCAGGATCGGGCTGATTACCAGCAGGACCATGAAACGCCAACGCCACCGAAACCCGGCGCGCTTGGGTGCAGCGTAGTTGACTTGAAATCCTTCGTGGTTGGTAGGGTCTGTTTTCTTGACACCGTCGAACCGCACTTCCATCAGAACCTCCGCCCCCGTTTTAGAACCCACCAGGGGGCCATGTTGGATTCCTCGTGTCCGCGTCTGAGCACTTCGTTCAATGTGGCAAACGCGGCGAACACCCGCAGTATTAAGGTATAGAGTGGATAGGCCGGCAACCAAGTCCAGGCGATGCTGTCCTTGGTCATGCGTTCGGATACACCAACCCAGAACACCCCGAACAGCAGCGCTGCAAACACCAAATACATTGAATATTGAAGGGCAAAAATGGCGACTACGAACTCCAGCGGATAGATCGCCAGTATCCAGATATTGAAGGCAACGATCAGCACCGGGAACAGCACGTTTTGCAGCACTCCGTAGACAAAGGTGAACACCAATGTCTTGATGCCCAACAGGCGCGGCGAAAACGCATTCCGATGTTTGCGCAAATACAGGAAAACCAGATCTCCGTCCCAGCGCAGCCTTTGGTTCAGCAGTTGTTTGAAGGTTTCAGGCGCGTCTGTGTGCCCGATTGCGCGCCCGGCAAACGGGATCCGCATATTCGGGTGACGCCCGAAATACTGTTTGATCCGAACCGTCAGGTCCAGGTCCTCGGCTGTATGTGTGTCCCAGCCGCCTATCTGCTTGAGAAAGTCACGTCGAAAGGCTCCAAAGGCCCCGGAAATATTGTTCAACAGGTTCCATTCACCCAGTCCGGTCTTTCCGCCTTGAATCGAAATCATGTATTCGAACGCCTGCATCCGGGTCACCAGGCTAACGCGGTCGTTGCGTACCCTCAGCGCCCCCCCAACCGCAGGTACATTTGGATCGTCAAATTCGCGAATGATTTCGACCATCATGTTGTTGTCAAAGGATGTGTCGCCATCTGCATTCATGACAATATCTCCGGTGGCCGCGTACAGGCCGGCGTTCAGCGTCGACACCCGCCCACCGCGTTGCCATTTTGGCAATACGACCAACTTGCGCTTGGGGTATCGCTGAACGACGTCTTCACAGTCCAGAGCCGCCTGATAGGTGTCACCATTCTGTACTGCGCCATCAATCACCGCGATGATTTCGATGTTACCGGGATAGGTTTGTTCACACAGGGTCAGGATGGTTTTTATAATTGCGTCCCCTTCGCCGTAGCAGGTTATGATGCAGGACACATCTGGATGAGAGGCCAGAGGTGGCCGTCTGTCGTATCGCCAGCGCCATTTTAACATGCCCGCCAGAACCACCAAGGTCAGTGGTGCCTCGACCAGGATGATCAGCGGCACCAGAATATACAGCATCACCGGATCCGACACGATGGCACCAAGAATACCCCAGACCGTGTCAAATATGGCTGACGGGTCCAGTGTCATGTTCAATTCGCCTTGTCGGCAAAACGATCCAACCAGCCGCGCGCATCTGGTCCGATCCGGGGCTGGGGCAGTGTTATGGCATCAACGGTCAGTTTGAGCGGGCTGTTCTTTTGGGCATCGCCAATCGACTTGATCCGCTGCACGAACTCTTTGGTCTGATCCTGACCTTGTTCAGGAAACAGAACCATTATTGTGTTGGGATCTCGGTAATGCAGAACCGCTGTTTCAGGTAACAGAGATCCAATCTGGTCGCGCAACGATTGGGTGCGGGCGCGGTCTTGATCGCTGACCTCTGGTTGGTCCAGAATGTCGACCCGGGCCACGACCGAGTTCGAACGCGCCATAGAGTTCAACCAACTGAGTGTCCACAGGAATTGCTCTGGTCCGACGGCTTCGCCAAAGGCGCGTACTTGATCTTCGGGGCTGCGCCCCCCTTTCAACAGCGCTTCTCCGGCTGGACCCAGCCCGTAGGAACGAAATGTGTGTGTCTGCAAATCAGTTTGTGCATTGATTGTTCCGCATTCCAAACAGGTTGCTTTGATCCGAGGGTCGTTGAACCTTTCGCCACATCCACAGCAGCGCATGCGTTCGATGGGGCGGTCGTAATCGGTTCCGATGTGTTTCAGGGCGGTGTCGCACTTTGGACAGATCAATCGTTCTGCGCGCCGAAACAGGCCCTGTTCGCCAACAAATCCGCAGGTGAAACAATGAATGGCCTGTTCGCGTTTGATGTCCAGCGCATCGCAATAGGGACAACGATCTACATAATTCAGATGAGCGCTGGCGCAGGTTGCACAATTTCGGGTCCTGTCGATGACAGAAATGGGAATGATCAACTCCCGTTGGCACGCCCGGACCAACCAGGTGTTGGCAGCTTCGACTCCCAACATGTCGAGAACGGGATAGCGGTAGATTTCAGGCCTGCTCAGATCTATCACCGGCGCAACCGTGCGGGTATCAAGGTGCCAGAGCCAGCTTAGGACCACGGCTTCGCTGGATTGGTCCTGGAGCAGTGCGTTCTTGTCTTGTCGTGCACGGGCTTTTGTCAGAACCGTAGCCAAATCATCCGGAAGGCCACCATCCGCCAAGGGATGATCTTTTGCGTCCTGAGAGTTCAAGAAAATGGGCGTGGTTTTGTCGTCTGGCGCGGACCTGAGAAGAGCCAAGTCTGTCACACGGGGGTCATCCACGACAATGGCGTCAAACGCTTGCCGCGAAACCGGATCATTCAGGTCACAGGCGTCTAAGGTGGTCACGGAATACTCCGGGCCAAGAACCAAATCGGCATTGGCCCGAATGTGGAGAATTCCAAAAACTGTCATTAACCAGGCCTCGATAACCAAATTTCAGACAAAAATCTTTCTGATTTGATTTCACATAACTTTGAGACCAAGTGTCAAGCTGCAAGCGCTGATTGGGCAGGTTTGCCCAGAACGGCCTCTTCGACCCGTTTGACCGACGGGGCCGGAACATTGGCCGGAACATCGGTGGGAACCAGAACCAAACTGGCGACCTGTGAGCCCGCGTCCGAGGCGGGAGCGACACGCGCGACAACGCGCCACAGAACTTCGGGGAGGGGGCTGTTGGTGTTGCTCTGAACCCGCAGCAAAGACCCGGTATCCAGAACGGGCGCCATCCCAAAGGGAGCCGGAACCACTGCGCTGAACCCATTGAAGGCACCTGCATCGACGGGTAAAACCCATGTTCCATCGGAAGCCTGAAAGAGGTGGCGAAAGCTGGTGTCTTGAAAGGTCATCTTGTGTCTCCATCTGTTGAACCGGGAGACTGTTTCAGTCGGGTTGTGGGCAGATTGTCTGACCCCGTTGCGTCATCCGGTTAATACAAAGATTGGGAATGTCCGTCATTTTCGCATGTGATTTATGGACAAGTTCATTCGGCTTCTTGCCAATACGCCATGATCGGGAAATGCGCGCGAAAGCCGTGACACACACCAACTCTCCCTGTTGGGCTATCGCGCGCGCTCCGGTCTTGAGCCGGAGATCTGTTATGGATCATCAAAGACCCATGGTTATTCGTCGGCTGTGCTCGCTCTGCGCGGTGTGAGTGTCACGGGACGCAAAGCGTTTTTGCACAGCGTGATCATTTAGAGGACCGCATGCGGCTTAGCCGACTGATCGGGCCGCGCACCACCGTATAGGGGAGTGCGCACAGGATAAGTGCTGCCAAGACGGCAATGGTCAGTTTGATCGACCCGAAAGAGACATATTGGTAGAGGCAATCCAGGATGATGGCGACAACAAACACTTTGCCAATTGCCTCCCAGGCACTTTTGATCCGAGCGCGGCGTTGGCCTGGTCGCGACAGCAGGGCCCACAAATAGGGTGGCTCGCCTGTCGCTGCGTCCTTGCGGCCGTCAATCACCGCAAACACCAGCGCCATTGTCGGTTGCAGCAAGAGGCGCAGGTGAAAAGCGCCATCCGAGCGAGCAATCAGACCGTTCAGGATTTCATGTTCCATGTCTCTCTCCCTGTTTGAATTCTGTGGATCAGCCGTTGGCGTTACGCTGTTGACGTTCGCCTTGTTTGCAATTGCGTTTGTCGTTTCCGACCAGCCCGTTGTCCTGGCGGCAGTCCTGGCGATCGAACCGGCGATCCTGGCGATCGTCGCGGCGATCAGTGCGACGGTCCTGGCGGCGATCCATGCCAACGGTCTGGGCCAGTTCATAGCTTTCGAATTGTGCATTGGTCTGAGCGGTGGTGCCGGTATCAGCGAAGGAAGCGGTGGCCAATGTCAAGGCGGTTGCGGCGAAGGCAGTTGCTTTTGCGAAGGTGTAGAACATTTTATTTTCCTCTGGGTGTGTGTTGTGTGTCTGGTTGTGGTGCCTGACACCCTAGAAACTAGGTTTGTTCTACACTCGCCGCTTTTGATGATGGGACGGAGGTGTGCGATTATGGGACATCGAACCTTTTGCTCACACGCGTTTGTGGCGGGCATTTCAAATAGGGATGGCCGTTCTGAAGGGCAGAGGAGCAGGTAATTTCCGGGCTATGGTAACAGGCGGCGGGTGGAGAGCGTTTGCACAATGGGTTGGCCCAAAATCACAAACAACCGACCCAAATTCAAAATTTATCCGTTTGCCGCCTCCCTAAATTGAATGACAGAAGGCGGCCACATCGGACGCCATTGTCAGAAAAGGTTGGACCCATGACAAATACTCGCAAAAACACGCTGCTTTCTTCTCTTGTTGCTGCTCTGGTTTTGGCAATGCCGATGTCGGCACACGCCAATTATGTTGCTGAAAAAGCCGTCAAGGGTGCTGTTGCCGGGGCTGTCGTAGCCGAAGCCACCGGTGGAGACGCGGCCCAAGGTGCCGCTGCCGGAGCTGCCGTCGGTGCCGTTGCCGGTGCCGTTCAAAAGGACAATTTTGAAGATCACCGTGCCCATCACCGAAACAACGGCCATCGCAAGCACCGCTAAGCGATCGCGAAACACCCGGAATGGGTTCTCCCTTCCAACCGAGGCCGATTTTCCATTGGCCCTCTGCTTCAAACCCGATTGGCAAATTGCTGGTCGGGTTTGTTGCGGTTTGGGAGCGGGCGACCGACAGAGGTTCAAATGTCCTTCTGATACGCACGCGGGCTTTGGCCGGACCATCGACGAAAGGCTGTGGAGAAGGCTGCGTGATCCCCATAACCAAGGTAAAAGGCGATCTCTGAAATGCTCAGACCGTCCCTGAGGTAGGTTTTGGCCAAATCATATCGCAGGCTTTCAACGATATCCCGGAACGTCAGGTTTTCCGGTTTCAGATGGCGGGTTAGAGTGCGGCGGCTCATGCCGAGATCGGCGGCTACTTCGTCGGCCGTCAGGATTCGACCGGGCAGCTTGGCGATCAGAAGGGCTTCGACCTTTGCTCTTACGCTTTGTCGACGCAACCCTGCCTGTTTCATCTGGGTATCGGCCAAGTCGCTGAGATAGGAAACAAGTTCCGGGTCATGGGTTCGAAGCGGCAGATCCAAAGCACCGGGTTTGAACTGCAACCCGCTATAACTGGATTGGGTCTGGATCGGGCACCCGGCCAATTTTTCAAACACGCGCTGGTCACCCCCGAATTCGTGCTGCAAACATAGATGGTCGGGGTGAAATTCGACTCCGGCAATTGCTCGCAACCGGGCAAGCATTCCAAACAGGCGGAATTCCTGGAACCTGTGATGGCGCAGGAGTGCACCGTCCGGCGTTACGATTTTCAGGGTGTCGTGACCGTTCTTGGTCATTAGGCGGAATTCTGTTGATGTGTCCGTCAAACCATAGGCCCGTGTGCCGTTTACAATGGCCTGACGCAGAGTGGCCGAACTGCGTGCGATATAGGCGGTCAACGTGTTGGCCTGACGAAATGCCAGTCCGGCACGCGCAGCAAAAGTAATGTCCCCAGCAGCACGACTGGCTTCTCGCAAAAATGTGGCTTCTTGCTGGGGGGAGAAGTCGGCCTCGGATTGTGTGCCCGGTTCAACTCCGACCCGGCGCAGCAATCTGTTCAGCTCTTCATCACCCAATTCGCGCCCGACAAAGGTGCAGATGTGCAGAATACGTCCGTTTTTTGCGGTACTTTTCCCTGCGTTTCCCTTGGGGATCATTGCGCCCTCGCGTTCCATCTGATGCTCAAACTTTAGGGGCTTGTGAATTTGAGACAACCAAAATGTCGAAGCCATCAACCAATTCAAACCTGAACAACGCGGAATTTATCGCAGCTCAAACTTGGCCTGCTCCCCGACTTTTGCGGAAAACATTGTCGCGTCCAGCGTTGCAGAATTTGTTATGGCAGGACATCTTGCGCACTTCTTGGCTTGCAACGGCCTGAAAAAGTGTCCGAAACTGCCTTTTACGATGCCGGGACAATGCGCCGGGCCAAATTGTCGTACATAGGTGTTTTCCTGGGGTCGTGGGTTAAGGCGGAACGTGACATCAGGGCCGTGGATCTGGTTGCCCTTTCGGGATCGATTTGAACGTGGGCACACCGGGAAAACAGGTTGGGTGTTTCCATCTGGATCTACCCGGGGCCCACCCCCGATTGAATAACGTAGTAAGTTTCTGCGATTGGGCAGCAACGCGAAGTTGGGAGGAGACGGCAACATGACGAGCGCAACTTCGGCGATTATTACCGGCGCGGCGTCCGGAATCGGCGCTGCCGTGGCCATGAAACTGGCGCGACCGGGTGCTTGTTTGACCTTGCACACACGTCAGTCGGCCGCTCGCTTGGAAGACGTGGCCCGACAAGCGCGTGCACGCGGCGCTGAGGTGGAAGTTGTCTTGGGCGACCTGTCTGAAATCGGAACCGGGAAGCAAGTGGTAGATGCGCATCAGGCCCGCTTTGGCATGTTGGATGCGTTGATCGCCAATGCAGGTTTTCCGTTGTTCAAATCGCTGGAGGACATGCAGCCCGAGGAAGTCGAGTATGCTTTTCGGGGAAACAGTCAAAGCCTGTTTGAGCTGGCCCAGACAGGTCTGCCACTGCTGCGCAAATCGCAGCATGCGCGGATTGTTGCGGTCAGTAGTTTTACCGCGCATGTGTTTCGCACCGATATGCCGCAATTCCCAGCATCCGCCGCGTCCAAAGGCGCAGTCGAAGTTGCTGCGCGAAGCCTGGCTCTGGCTTTGGCGAAGGATGGGGTTACAGTCAACTGCGTCGTTCCCGGATATATCCGCAAGGATTCCGAAACGTCGGCTGGTTTGGGTCAGGATGCTCTGCGCGAGATTGAAACCCGTATCCCATTGGGCCGCCTGGGCACCCCCGACGATGTGGCCGCGTGTATCTGTTTCCTCACTGGTCAAGGCGCTGCCTATGTAACCGGGCAGGTCTTTCATGTGAATGGTGGATTGATCTGATCCAGGACCTGCAAGGTTGGAAGGGTGTCGCATTGATCGAATCCCGGTCGCCATCCAATGTGGTTTTACGTCGATCCTGCGCTATCTCTTTCGAAACAAGTTGGAATTAAATGATTGTAATTAGCCCGGATGCGGATCGGTTCGTTATTGCACCAAGAGGCAATGAACACTGGGCACAGGAGGAATAAAATGACACGGATTTTGATTTTCGTTGGAATGGCAATTGGCGTGGCATTGGTCGTGTTGGCGTTGGTTCCCGAAGAAGAGCCAACCGTTCAGGACAAGCTGGAACAAGCCCGGGAAAACCTCTCTGAAGCGGCAGAATTGGCAAAAGAAGCCGCCGAAGAAAAAGCCGACGCTTTGGCGTCAGAAATTGAAAACAAGGCAGACGAAGCGGCGCAATCCGTTGGTGCAACTCTGGAAGGTTTGCAAAAACAGGCCGAAGATTTTGCAGCTGGAGTCACCACGTCGATGGGGGATCGGTCGGAGGAACTCGCCGATTTTACGCTGCAGTTCGAACAGGCCCTGGCCCCGGGCGGTGCGCTGCATCACACCGGTTTTGACCCGGCAAACGCAAGCAAGACATTGGAACAGATGGGGCTGGACCGCTCCGAGGCGGACCGGTTGTCAGCGTGGCTGGCCGATGTGTATGCGACCCCGGGAAACATCGAAGAGACATTGGACGAGTTGCTTGAAAAACTGAAAGATCTCTGAGGGTAAGTGATTTTGCTGACACAGGCTTTGTCTTGGATGGCCGCACTCGCGTTATGTCACAGTGCACGGACAGATCGAACCCTTTGCCATTACGGCACGAACGATAGAGATCAGTCATTGGGTCTGGTTTGTAGACAATGAGTCGAAACCTGAATGGGGCGGCGAAGCCGAATGATATTGATGCGGATATGCTAAGGTACTTTCATTTATCACAGTGAATTTTCGCGGTGATCTCGGTACAATACCGCACGACAATTTGGGTGACATGTACACCCGGTGCAAGAACATCAAAAAGGGAGCGCCCAGAATGGCCGCAAACTTCCATAAGATATTTCGCCACTGGGCATTTATTCTGCTTGGGTTTATTTTCTTTTGTCTTGTGGCGGTTGTGACGCCTGCATTGGCAACATCGGATCAATTGTCGGAAAGGGCTTCGGTCAAGGACGTCAGCGCCGAAGATCTGGAATTGTTCGTGGTGCCCATGACCGTCGAAAAATTGGCCGATCTGGCTGTGGTTTGGCAGAACCATGTCTCCAATAGCATCGAAGATTACGTGCTTTTGAATCTTGGGATCCAGTCGGCTTCTGATGAACAGGCCAGCGCTCTGCGCGAACAGGTTGCCGACAAGGTTGCCGCCAACGCATTGCGGGAACAGAATTACCAGATTGTGCTGGATGCATGGACCCGCAAGGGCGGCAAACCCGAAGAGATTGCCGTCCATAAAAACTATTTGAAAGCGGTGGATACAGCCGCCCTTCAGGCCAGTGATCCGCGAACGATATTGTCGCTTGGCTGGGACTGGCTGACGTCCAGAGAAGGAGGCCTGGGTATTGTCGTCAAGGTCGTGTTCTTCGTCGTCGCCCTGATGGTTCTGTTGTTTGTCGCCCGTTTTGTTCAACGCTTGACGGAACGCGGTTTAAAGAAGATTCCGTCGATGTCTCGGCTGCTCAGAAACTTTGTGATGATGGTGGTCTATTGGGCCACGATTGCAATTGGTTTGATGGTGGCGCTGGGGATTGCCGGGGTCAATGTGACACCGTTGTTCGCGGTATTTGGCGGGCTCAGCTTTATCTTGGGTTTTGCGTTGCAGGACACTTTGGGGAATTTGGCCAGCGGGTTGATGATCATGGTGTTGAAACCCTTTGACACAGGCGACTTCATCGAAGTTGGTGGTATCGGCGGAACGGTCGATACAATGACGGTCGTGTCGACGCAGATCAGAACTTTTGACAATCAGATCATTGTGGTTCCAAATTCAAAGATCTGGGGCGATGTCATAACCAATGTCAGCGCGGCAGAAACGCGACGGGTGGATCTGGTTTTCGGGATTGCATATACGGATAGCGCGGCTCACGCGATCAAGGTTCTGACGGCCATTGTTGCGGCCGACGAACGGTGTTTGAGTGAACCGGCTGCCGAAATTTTTGTCGGTGAATTGGGTGACAGTTCCGTGAACATCTTTTGCAGGCCCTGGGTGGCGACAGATGATTATTGGGGCGTGTATTGGGGGATCATGGCCAAGGCAAAAGAGCAATTTGACGCCGAAGGCATTTCAATTCCGTTCCCGCAGCGCGATGTACATCTGATCACAACGCCCCAAGAGGCCTAGCGGCAGGGACGAAAACCGGACACAGCCGAAACAGACTAGCCGCTCGGCGTTCAAAAAACGGGCGGCTTGTTTGACCAGATCTGGGTGCTGGTCTTCAGATCTTCGATATTGGTCGCGCCGACTTGGGCCATCGTCAGGCTGACATCCTGGCTTAGAATGTTCCAAACGGTCCGCAGCCCATCCATCCCTGCAGCGGCAATCGCAAACAGGAGAACCCGCCCCAGGAAGACAAAATCAGCGCCCATTGCATAGGCTTTGACAATATCTTCACCGGAACGAATACCTGAATCATAAAACAATGGAAAATCCGGGCCTATGGCTGTGCGAATGGCGCGTAGGGCCAGAATAGCGGGCGGCGCGCTATCCAACTGGCGGTTGCCATGACTGGACACTTGAATCGCATCCGCGCCCGCATCCCGCAGACGCAAGGCGTCTTCTGGGTGCAAGACGCCCTTGACTACCAGTTTGCCAGGCCAGGCCGCGCGCAGTGTGTCGAAATAGCTCCAATCCGCGGCGGCACGGCTTTCGGTGCGATCAAAGACATAGTCCGTGCCGTCAAAGTTGGCCATCTTCGGACTGCCTTTGGCCAATGTCGTCAGAGACCAACGGGGATGCAGGGCAAAATCCACAAACTGGCGCGGACCGATGCGAAACGGCATTTTGAACCCGTGGCGCAGTTCGCGTGGACGACGGCCGACTTCGGGGACGTCCAGAGTGAGGACCAGGGTGCCATATCCGGTCCGTTTGGCCCGGTCGACCAGCTTCAGCGTGCCGCTGCCATCGCCGCTGAAATACAGCTGAAACCATGCCGTGCCTCCTGACGCTTTCAACAGGGTTTCCATGTCTGTGGAGGCCACGGTTGACACGCCATGTGGAACGCGGGTTTCTCGGGCAATCTTTGCCAACATCAAATCTGCACCGGGCGCGGCGAGATTGCACATCCCCATCGGACTGATGCCAAAGGGGCTGAGGCTCAGCCGGTCAAACAGGGTCACCGACAGATCACGGGTGCTGACATTGCGCAAAACCCGCGGCGTCATGCGGATGTCCTGAAGGGCGCGGCGGTTCAATTCGGCACCGTACTCTGTGCCCGCCGCCCCATCAATATAGTCGAACACCATCCAGGGCAGACGTTTGCGCGCCAGACAGCGCGCATCGGCACAGGAATGGATGCCGGTTCCAAATTGCATTGTCACGGCCTATGCTAGGACGGATTTCATGAATCGATCACGAATGACGACCGGATCCATGGTGATCACGGACACCGGGATATTACCACTTTCACATTTGGCCACGATGATGGTCATCTGATCGCCGTCAATCGCATCCTGGAGCGCCTTGCCGGTCTCCTCGGCCTGAACCTCGACGACATTCTCGCACCCACAGGCCCGTGCCACGGCGGCCAGAGAAGTTTTTTGCCCGGCATAGGTCGGCTGGTCTCCGGTCGAGCCATAGCTGCCGTTGTCGATGATCAAAAGAATGAAATTGTCGGCCACATTGTTTGCAATGGTCGGCAAGGTTCCGAAATTGGTCAGAACCGATCCATCCCCGTCAATCGAGATCACTTTTTTGTCCTGTGCCAGCGCCACGCCAAAGCCGATTGAAGATGACAGACCCATTGTTCCCAGCATGTAAAAATTGCTCGGCTGGTCGTCGATCATATACAACTCCTGGCTGGGCAGACCGATGTTACAGACCACCAGTTGATCCCGCAGGAGGGGTGCGATGTCTTTCAAAATATCAGAACGGATCATTGGTCGCCGTAGCCTCCCCAGAAGTTGGCATCGGTCAGGATTGCGACCGGTTTGTTGCACATGAATGTGTATTTGAGGATCATGTCGAGCTCATCCGCGTCCGACTGTTTGTGGAAGTGATATGTGGGGATGTTCATCTGCGCTAACAGCGCCTTGGTATGAATAGCCATTTCCACCTGACAGGCGACGGGTTCGCGCAATTCCCCCCGATAGGAGATCAACATGGGCAGGGGCATCCGATAGTATTGGATCAACGTAGCCAGCGTGTTGATAGTCACCCCAATTGCGGTGTTCTGCATGATGATCGCAGGGCGTTTCCCACCCATCCAGGCCCCGGCACACAGGCCCATGCCTTCGTCTTCTTTGTTGGACGGGATGTGCAGAACACCGGGGCGTTGATCAATTTCATCGATGACACCGGCCAATTGTTTGCAAGGCACGGTGGTGACGAACTGGATGTCATTGGCAACCAGGTCATCAACGATCTTTGTGTTGATAGACAAAAAGGGAGCTCCTTTTGGGAATGAAGTTTCAGCGCAGGACAACGACCGCGCAATGGGCATGGCGGATGATCCGGGCGGCTGTTGTGCCCAGGAAATAGTCGCGTAAACCGGGTTTGTGGGATCCGACGACGATGGCGTCAGCGCCGATTGTTGTGGCGTATTCAGTGATCGTACGGCTGGAATGGCCTTTAAGGATCACGGGCTTGACCTCCGGTGCATTGTCAAAACGTGCCCGAAGCGCAATCTTGGCGTCATCATACGCTTTTTGTACCAGCTCCTCGTCCAGATAGGCGCTGACCGATCCGCTGGGTGGTTCATAAACGTGCACGGCAATGATTTCGGCGGTGTCGCCGCCCAATCGCCGCGCGGTTTCCAACGCCTGTGCCGCAATGCCATGTTCAAGCGATAGGGCGAGAATAATCTTGTCATACATCGGTCAGGTCCTTTCCGGCGCGGTTTCGGGTTGCAGCAAGATCTTGGGGGCGGCAACGACCCCATTGCGTATGTCACGGAACGCATTGGCCCCGTCAGAAAGCGGGCGGAATTCAACCCAATCCAGCGGTCCCAGACGTCCGTCAAAGATCGCCTGCGCTGTCTGTGCAAAGTCATGGGCCGTGTAAGTGTAGGTACCGATGAACGTGATTTCCTGCAGCGTCAGGCGGCGGATATCGAGCCCCCCGGCGTCTTCGCCTAACCCGATGTGTCCGATCACTCCGCCAGGGCGCGCACAGGCCGAGGCCGAGGCCCGTGTTGCGGCATAGCCAACGCCGTCTATGACCAGATCAAACAATGTATGATCTGGTGGTTCGGGCACCGCATTCTGGGCGCAATGTTCAACCAGGTGGGCGCGTCGGGCCGGGTTTGGTTCAACAACTGTGACATCACTCACCCCCTGTGCTTTCAGGCTGAGGGCTGCGCCCAGACCAATGGCACCGCCACCCAGAACCAATGCGGTGTCCCGCGTGCCGTTTAGAGCCTCCAGTGCGACGCGTACCGTATGCCACCCGCAGGCGATCGGTTCGGCCAACGCCGCCTGGGCCAGAGGAATGTCGTCCGGGACTGTGATCAGGTTGGTTTCGGGCATGGCGACCAGTTCGGCAAACCCGCCTTCGCGCGGGGGCATCGAGATGATCTGGCGTGTTGGGCACAGGTTGTCGCGTCCTTGGCAGCACGCCGGGCAGGTGCCACAGGTGACCAGAGGATTGATGGTGACGCGATGCCCATCACGCGGGCCACCTTCGATCACACCTGCGGCTTCGTGGCCCAGGATCAGCGGGGCAGGGCGGCGATCATCATGACCCAGATAGGCGTGCATGTCCGACCCGCAGATCCCGACCTGGGCAATGCGGATCAAATGTTCGCCTGTCCCGGCGACCGGGTCAGGCGCATCCACATAGTCCAGGGCCTCGGGACCCATGTAAACCAATGCTTTCATTTGGCGGTATATCCTCCATCCACCATCAGGGTTTGACCGGTGACATAGGCGCTGGCATCCGAGCATAGGAACAACAGCGGCCCATCCAGGTCCTGGGGGGTGCCATTGCGCCCGATACAGGTCTGCGCCGCATTGCGGTTGGCGCGATTGGGATCGTCGAACACCGCAGCGGTCAGTTCAGTGGGGAAAAAACCCGGGCCGATGGCATTGGCGGTGATCCCATGGGGAGACCATGCCTCGGCCATGGCGCGTGTCAGCTGGGCAATGCCGGCCTTGGTCGCGCCATAGGCGATGCCACCGGGAAAGGCGCGCGTGGTCTGCAAGGAGGCGAAATTGACGATCCTCCCCCAACCTTTTGCCTTCATCGCGGGAACCAGATGCTGACTCAGGAAAAACGGTGCCGAAAGGTTCAGGTCCATTGTGCGGTCCCAGCCTTCTGGGGTGACATCATCCGCCGCCTGCCGGGTATTGATACCGGCCGCGTGGATCACGATGTCCGGCGGGCCAAAGGGTTTGGCGACCTCTTGCGCCAGATCCCCCAATGCATTGCGGTCCGAGATGTCAAAAGTCACAGCGTGGGCGTTGTCACCAATGGTCGCCTGCCAGTCCGACAGGGCAACGGCCCGACGGGCAACGCCGACAACCTGGGCCCCGGCCTGTGCCAAGACGGTCGCCGCCCGTTGACCCAGACCAGAACTGGCCCCGGTGACACAGGCGACTTTGCCGCGCACAGAAAACAGATCGCACGGCTCAACCATTGGCGGTCAGATCAAAGGTTTCGTCGGGGAAGTATTTGGCCAGCCGCACATCGGCGGCGCGGGCGTGCCCTTCCATCCCTTCGAGACGGGAAATGCGGGCGGTGGCCTCGGCCACGGGTTTAGAGCCCTCGCGGGTGGCGCGCTGCCAGGTGACGATCTTCATATATTTATGCACCGACAGCCCGCCGGTATAGTTGGCGGCACCAGAGGTCGGCAGCACATGGTTGGTGCCCGCCGCCTTGTCTCCATATGACACAGTGGTTTCTTCGCCCAGAAACAGTGACCCGTAACAGGTCAGGCGGTTCAGCCACCAATCAAGATCTTCGGCCTGAACGGTCAGATGTTCGGGGGCATATTCGTCCGATGTCGCAGCCATTTCTTCACGGTCTGCACAGACGATGACTTCGGCATAATCGCGCCAGGCAGCAAAGGCGTTGTCCCGGTTCACGTCAGGCAGATCATCAATCAACGCAGGAATACGCGCCATCACGTCCCGGGCCAATGCGCGATCATTCGTAACCAGCCAGACCGGGGAGTTGTACCCGTGTTCCGCCTGACTGACGAGATCGGTCGCAACGATATGCGGATCAGCCGTGTTGTCAGCCAGGATCAGGCTGTCGGTGGGCCCTGCAATCATGTCGATACCGACACGGCCAAACAGAATGCGTTTGGCTTCGGCAACAAACTGGTTGCCGGGGCCGACCAGAATATTGGCTTTGGGCAGACCAAACAGACCAAAGGTCATCGCGGCGACGCCCTGGACGCCCCCCATGGCCATGATCTTGTCCGCGCCACTGATGTGGGCGGCATAGATGATCGCCGGGGCAACCCCAACATCTGGACGAGGCGGCGAACAGGCGGTGATGTGTTTGCACCCGGCCACCTTGGCGGTGGTGACCGTCATGATGGCGCTGGCCACGTGGCTATAGCGCCCACCGGGGGCGTAACACCCAGCGGCATCCACGGGGATTGCCTTTTGACCAGCAGTCAGACCGGGGACGACCTCGTATTCCACGTCTGCCACGGTTGATTTCTGCATCTGGGCAAAGCGTTTGACGTTGTCATGGGCAAACTGGATGTCTGTCTTCAACTTTTCCGGAACCAGGGCACAAGCGGCTTCGATCTCTTCGGGTGTCAGCAGCACATTGCCGTCATAATTGTCGAACTTTGCCGCATATTCCAAGGCCGCGGCGTCCCCACCCGCTTCGATATCAGCCAGAATCTTGACCACAGTGTCATGCACATCCGAGGCATCGGATTTGGATGTCAGCGTAGCCTTCTTTAAGTATTCACGAGCCATTTTATTTTGGTCCTATTTGTAGATATCGGGGAGCAGGGAGGTCGAAATTGCAGGCACATAGGCGATCAGCAAAACAACCATCAACATGAAGAAAACAAAGGGTACGGCACGGGCGGCGATCTTGAGGATAGATTCACCGGTGATACCGGAGACAACAAACAGATTCAGCCCGAGCGGCGGGGTGATAAATCCAACACCCAGCGCAGTGATCATCATAATGCAAAACTGGATCTCGTTCATGCCGATGTTATCGGCCAGTGGCTTCAGGATCGGGGCCAGGATCACGATATTGGGCGTTGTTTCCATGACGCAACCGGCCGCGATCAGAATTCCGATCATCAACAGGATCAGCACATAAGGATCTTCGGTCAGCGATGTAACGGCGGTGACAAACCCCTGGGGCACCCCCATGATAGCCAGCGCTTCGGCCAATGGTGCCGAAAAGGCGATGATGGGCAGGATGATCCCGTTCACTTTGGCCGAACTGATCAGCATTGCCGGGAAGTCGGCCAGCTTTAGCGTACCTAGAATGAAGCCCATGATGATAGTGACGACAACAGCAGTGGCACCGGCTTCGGTTGGTGTCAGACGACCGGAAAAGATGCCGTAAAAGATGATGCCGGGGACGATGAAGGCATACCAATCCGACGCCAGTGCCCGTCGCAGGTTGGCAAACCATTCCCCAAACGTCATGAGCCCGCCGCCCTCATAGGCGTAGATCCGGTTCATCACGATATTGGTAATCAGAATGGAGACAAGTATGGCCAGACCGGGGATCAATGCGGCCAGAAACAGAGTGGACGCAGAAATACCCAATACGAGGCCAATGATGATATAGGCGATTGAAGGCGGGATCAGAATGCCGGTACAGGCCCCCGCGGCCACCAGGGCACAGGCATAGGGGCGGGGGTATCCGCTTTCGACCAACCGGTCGATGGTCATCCGCCCAACAGCCGCAGCACCTGCCGCGTCCGAACCCGAGATCGCGGCAAACATCCCGCAAACCAGAACTGTTGCCGAGCCAAACCCGCCCTTGGCCCAACAGGTCAGTGCTTCGGCCACATTCAGAAACTTGCGGCTGAGCCCGGTTCGCACCAACACGTCGCCGGTCAAAATGAACAGAGGCACCGCAGTCAGCGCAAAGGCATCAATCCCGGCAAACAGGCTCTCGCCCACCAGGCTGAGCGGCAGATCGCCTGACATGATCAGCATCAGGATGGCCGCAGATCCGATTGAAGCCCAAACGGGCACCGCCATCGCAATGAGACCAACGAACAGGATTACCGGCAGATAGAAGTCCCAGCCGAGTTCGACAGTCTGTTGAAGATTATTCCAAAGCATTGTGTGGTTCCTCAATCAAACAGCTTGTCGCCTTCGTAGACAGGGGTACCCTGACGAAGGGATCGGAAATCGCGCAAAAAGGATTGTCCGAGACGAAAAATCATCAGCGCAAACCCCAAGGGGACGGCGGCAAGAAACCAGACTTTGGAAATGCGCAGGCCATCCGTCACAGATCCGAATTTCGCTGAAACCAGAACAGTTTCGAAAGACCAGTAGAGCGCGACCAGAGCGACGGCGAACATCACCAGATCACCAAAGATGTAAACCAATGCTTTGGCTTTGGGTCCGAGATAGTGGAGTAGAACATCAATGCGGATATGTGCGCGTTCCTTGACGGCTGCTGCTGCGCCGATCCATGCCAGATAGATAAAGGAATAGCGGACGATTTCCTCGCCCCAGATCGAAGAGTATGAAAACACCTCGCGGCGCAATACCTCGATGGCCATGGTGATGACCAGCATCACATAGAATACCAGCAGCAACCAACGTTCGGCATTTCGGTCGATTTTTCGTAGGAAATTCATCACGCGCCCCGATGTTCAAGGATTAAGGGAACGGCGTCTTGCCGACCCGAAAACAAGCGAAAAGCGGGTGCCCCAAAGGGCACCCATAGCGCGCGATCTATGCGTCGTGGACGTAGTATTTTCCTTGTGTGCCGGCCGCTTCTTCGAGCTTGGCAAAGGCATCCAGCGACCCCGCCAGCTCTTTCTTGAAGGGTTCCCATTCAGCGCGTTGGTACCCGCCTGCTGACTGCCATTCAGCGAGCTGATCATTGCTGAGCGAATGGAATTCAACACCGGATTTGGCCAGTTCTGACATGGCATAGGCGCGGGCCGATGGTACTTTGGACAGGTTTTGGTGGGCGGTCATTTCCGATCCCCACATCACACCCTCCTGCACGTCTGCGGGCAGGCTGTTGAACCATTCCAGATTGCAGGAATAGACCTGACTGTCTGGCACCGCCTGGGTAAAGGTCACATGGCTGAGAATATCCTTGAACCCAAAGACATACAGCGCGCCTACGGAGGGATCGAGAGCATCGGCAACACCCTGTTTGATCGCGGATGGTGTTTCACCCCAGGCTACGGGGGTCGGGTTTGCACCCACCAGACGATAATACTGTTGCAGCATTTTTGATCCCGGCACCCGGAATTTCACGCCGGACAAATCCGATGGGCTCAGCACGGCCCCGGCACCACCTTTGCGAACCGCGACGACGCGGGGGTCAATGTTGACATAAAACAGCGCTTTGAATCCGGCTGCTTCAACCTTGGGATGGACTTCGGATTTCCAATGATCCGAGTTTACCAGATTGGTAAATCTTTGGTTGGACCCACAGAGGTATGGCATGTTGATCAGGTCAACAGTCGACGCAAAGGGCGCAAAATTCGACAGCGAATGCTGTGCAGCCTGAATGGTGCCACCTTGTACCTTTTGCACCAATCCGCCGCCTGCACCCAATTGACCGCCAGGGGCCAGTTTGACGTAGACTTTGCCGTTCGTGGCATTCTGAATGTTCTCTTTCAGATCCAACTGCATGATTGGATAGCTGCGCGACGCGCCCAACACATAAGCCGTTGCCAATGTCATGATATGGTCGGCGGCTTTCTCGCGGTCGCGTTCTTCCTTGTTGGTTTGCGCGGCGGCTTTGCTGGACCACAGAGTTCCCGCTGCGCCTGCGACCAAGGCGGCCGTAATGCTGCCGGTTCCGGCCAGTTTCAGAAAGTTCCGGCGTTCGGCCGAGGCAAGTTTTTTGTGGTTTCGGTCCATTTTTTCCTCCCGATGGACAGATTTCAGCGATGCTATTTGTTTGATTTTTTCTCAGCTGCTTCTTTTTGCAGAATGGCCGCTACGAACACGATCGAAGCGGCAAGTAGAACCAGCATTTCGGATACATCGCCCAGGTAACCACCCACTCCCATGGACCCCAAAACCACATTGGCACCAAAAGCGGCAAACAACAGCAGGGCTAGGGTCAGAAGCATTGAATTCTCCGGAGAATTGGGTGGACGTCTGATTCGCACCACTAATGTAAGCGCTTACATGTCTCTCATGCAAGCGCTTACATTAGTGATGTCGACCAAGAGCCGGTGTGGTTTCGAAAATGAAGTGCAGGAAAATGAAAAACCGGATAAAGACACATCAATGAACAAAGAAGACTCACCAACGGGCCGGACGCCTACACTGGCCGATGTCGCGCGCGTTGCAGGCGTGTCAACTGCAACCGTGTCCCGTTTCCTGAATTCGCCTGACCGGGTCATCGAAGAAACCCGTAACAGGGTGCGCGCCGCTGTGTCAGAGTTGGGATATGCGCCGAACTTCAATGCCCGTGCACTGGCGGCCAAGCGGACCAATACGATCGGTGCGATTATCCCGACTATGGAAAACGCAATCTTTGCACGAGGGTTGCAAGCGTTTCAGGAAGAGTTGGGACACAACGGAATAACACTTCTTGTTGCGTCTTCGTCCTACCAGATGAATGTCGAAGAAGAGCAGATCCGCACGATGGTTTCCCGCGGGGCGGATGCCCTATTGCTGATCGGGTATCGGCGCGACCCCGAGATCTATGAATTTCTTCGGCGGCGGGGTGTTCCCGTTGTGACAACTTGGGTGTTTGATTCTGACGCCGGGATTCCGACCGTTGGATTTGACAACTTTCAGGCCATGAAAGCGTTGGCTGACAAAGTGATCAGCCTAGGGCATCGTCGGATCGCCACAATCATGGCCACGACCGAGGGCAATGATCGGGCCAGTGAACGACTAAATGGCATTGTGGCCGCAATGGCGGATGCCGGACTTCCTGAAACCGATTTGTCGATCATTGAAACGACCTATGGAATTGACGAAGGGGGGGCCGCGTTGGAACAGCTTCTGGCTCTGCCAACCCGCCCATCAGTCGTAATGTGTGGCAACGATGTTTTGGCGGTCGGAGTGATCGCGCGCGCCAAAGAGATGGGGTTGAACGTTCCCGAGGACCTGTCGGTGACAGGGTTTGATGACATCGAAATCGCCAAGATTTCTTCGCCGCCCTTGACCACGGTGCATGTCCCGCACCGGCGAATGGGCAAGGAGGCCGCCAAGATGTTAATCAATCTGGTGGGCTCCAATACAAGACGCGAGAATATCCAGATTGAGACGTCGCTTCAAATGCGGGGTTCGCTGGCTGGATGTGTGAACCGCTCGAGTGTTGCTGATGGTTCTTGATGTCTGTGCAGATTTGGACATCGACCAGGGTATATCCCTTGATCGATACCAGAACTCTGGCAATTGGTCTGGTAACCCAGATCAGCCAAACCCGAATAACGCCGCTTCAAAACGAACGGAAATCCTGGGTCTGGCGACCAGGCGTGGTCACAGAGTAAGCCAAGGATGACACATGTCTTCCATGACGCAACAGCCTGGCCAACGTCGACAGAGTCCTAGGCTTTCGACAGAACCAAAGATTTGTGAGGCCAAGTCACGTCGCGGTGTCGCGAATGACAAAGTGTTTGGTCGTGGTTTCGACGACGTCCCAGAACCCTCGAAACCCATCCGGAATCAAAAAGGAGCTGCCCGGTCCAAATTCTGTGCGGGTACCATCCTCGTGGATCAATGCACAAAGGCCGGAGACAATGTAACAGTATTCGTCCTTGTCGGTGAAGACATGCCATGTTCCGGGCGTTGATGTCCAAACGCCTGCGGACACACGCCCATCCGGGCTGGTAAAATGCATTCCGATTTCGTGGTGCGGATCTCCGCTGACAACCCGGTCGGGCATATCCGCCAATCGACGTGATGTTTTGACTGCGGGGGCGTCATTCAGGTTGATAACATGGGTGGCCATGAAGAAGGTCCTTTCGAAACATTCTGGGCTGCCATTGCGGGCCGCCCAGTAAAGAATTGCCTGTCCCAGGTGTGCGTTAATGGCCCAAAAGGGTAACGCCCAGCAGGACAAACAAGGCAATGAACAGGGTCTCGGCAACGATCAAAGCGATGGCTTGACCGCCAACATCCAGAATGCGTTTTAGCGACGTTTTCATGCCTACAGCGGCAATTGAAATCAGCAACGCCCAACGGCTCAGGCTGGACATGGCATCAACAACCGCAACAGGGATCAATCCTAGCGAATTCAATGTGGCAAAAATCAGGAAGCCAACAACGAACATCGGCAGAATTGGCGGTCGCTTGCCTTCGCTCGCTCCCTCTTCCACGTGTCGCCGTACCAGGATTGAGATGATCAATACCACAGGGGCCAGCATGGCCACCCGGATCAGCTTTACCAGGGTGGCGACTTCGCCGGTTTCATTGGACACGGAAAAGCCGGCTCCAACCACCTGGGCCACATCATGGATGGTTCCGCCCAGAAATACGCCCGACACTTCATCATTGAAATCAAAGGCTTCAGTTAAGATCGGATAGGCGATCATCGCAACTGTCGACAGAACCGTGACGCTCAGAACAGTAAAGATCAGGTTGCGTTCCGAGTGTTCGTTCTTGGGCAACACTGCGGAAATCGCCATTGCGGCCGAAGCGCCACAGATCGCAACCGAACCACCAGTCAAAAGACCAAATCGCCAGCCGCGGCCCAACAGGCGCGCACCCAGCAGGCCGAACAGAATGGTCAGGATCACCCCGGCAACCACCACAGCGATCAACCGCGGACCCAAACCGATCATCAGTTCGACACTGATCCGGGCACCAAGCAGCGCAACACCAAAGCGCAGGACTGTACGGGCGGTGAATTCGATCCCGGCCTTGCAACTGCCGTGCTCTTCTTCAGCCAGGAAATGGAACGCAATGCCCAATAGCAGTGCCATCAGCATGGCTGGCGCACCGTAGTGTTCGGACAGGAACTGCGCCGCTGCTGCGACGACAACCGACACCAGAAAGCCATGGCCGTTCAGGTGAGCAAAAGCCTTGAAGCCGGAAAGGGAAAATTTTGACGCTGCTGTCGCCTGCATCTTCTGAAACCTTGAATAGAGGGCGCCCTCCCGTTGAAAATGGGAAGGCGCCGGGAGTACCGGACGAATGTCCGGCAGGGGTGGGAAGAAACCGCTTATTGCGGTTTCATGTCGTTTTTGCTGATACCAGCGACTGCGACGGGTTTTTTCATAGCGTCGCGGCGGAAGGGTTCACCGAGTTCCTGGTTGATCATGGCTTCGATCAGGGTGGTGATGCCTTTTTTCTGGTCTTCGCAGGCCTGGCGCAGGGCGTCGGTCAATTCGTCCATGGTGCGGGCGATCACGCCTTTGAGACCACAGGCGTTGGCGATGCCGGCATAGGACACCTGGGTGTCCAGCTCGGTGCCGACAAAGTTGTCGTCAAACCACAGGGTCGAGTTGCGCTTTTCCGCGCCCCACTGATAGTTGCGGAACACCACCTGGGTCACGGCGGGCCATTCTTCGCGGCCAATCGCGGTCAGTTCGGTCACGGCGATGCCAAATGCGCCATCCCCCGAGAAGCCGACAACCGGAACGTCCGGGCAGCCGATTTTCGCACCAACAACCGCAGGCAGACCATAGCCACAGGGACCGAACAGGCCCGGGGCCAGGTATTTGCGGCCGTCTTCGAAGCTGGGATAGGCGTTGCCGATGGCACAGTTGTTGCCGATGTCCGAAGAGATGATCGCATCGCCCGGCAGAGCGGCCTGGATCGCCCGCCATGCGCGGCGCGGGGACAGCCAGTCGGGTTTGGCGTCGCGGGCGCGCTGGTTCCAGGTGGTGCCGGGATCGTCCTGCTCGCTGTCCATCGACGACAGTTCCTGGGCCCAGGCCGATTTGGTGGTGGCGATCAGGTCCTTGCGCGCGGCGCGGCCTTCGTCACCGGCCGTGTCAGCCAGCTTGTCCAGGATGGTGTTGGCCACGGCCTTGGCGTCGCCCACGATGCCGACGCTGACTTTCTTGGTCAGGCCGATACGGTCGGGGTTGATGTCGACCTGGATGATTTTGGCATCCGTCGGCCAATAGTCGATGCCATAGCCGGGCAGGGTCGAGAACGGGTTCAGACGGGTGCCCAGAGCCAGCACGACGTCCGCCTTGGAGATCAGCTCCATTCCGGCCTTGGAGCCGTTATAGCCCAGCGGACCGGCAAACAGCGGGTGCGACCCGGGGAAGGCGTCGTTGTGCTGGTAGCCAACACAGACCGGCGCATCCAGGCGTTCGGCCAGGGCCATTGAGGCCGGGATCGCGCCGCCGATGACAACACCAGCACCGTTCAGGATGACCGGGAATTTGGCACCTGACAGCAGCTCGGCCGCCTGGCTCACGGCATCGGCACCGCCTGCGGGCAGTTCAAAGTCGACAACTGCGGGCAGGTCAATGTCGACCACTTGGGTGAAATAATCGCGCGGCACGTTGATCTGGGCGGGAGCGGAATTGCGTTTCGCCTGCATGATCACGCGGTTCAGGACTTCGGCCATGCGGGTCGGGTCGCGGACCTCTTCCTGATAGCAGACGCAGTCGGCGAACATGCGCATCTGTTCCATTTCCTGGAAACCACCCTGACCCATGGTCTTGTTGGCGGCCTGCGGGGTGACCAGCAGCAGCGGTGTGTGGTTCCAATAGGCGGTTTTGACGGCGGTCACAAAGTTGGTGATACCGGGGCCGTTCTGGGCGATCATCATCGACATCTTGCCGGTGGCGCGCGTATAGCCATCCGCCATCATCCCACCGGACCCTTCGTGGGCACAATCCCAGAAAGTGATACCCGCAGGCTCAAAAATATCAGAAATCGGCATCATCGCAGAACCGATGATCCCAAAGGCATGTTCAATGCCATGCAACTGCAACGTTTTGACAAACGCCTCTTCAGTGGTCATTTTCATTTGGGTATTCCTTGGGTGAGTGTTAGACACTTGTGTTTGTTAGAGAACTTCGTCTTTCATGGCGTACCAGATATACGCAAACCGTTGTCCTAAACGCCGGAAAGGCGTCAACAGACCGTGACTGGGCAAAGGTGAGGTAAAGATCGGTAGCTCAAAGGCCTTGTCACTCTTGTCGCCAGCAACCAGTTGGGCCATGCGGCGCCCGGCCTGGGCCGAATACATTACCCCGTTGCCGCCATATCCCATGGCATAATAGATTTTTTCGCTGGGGTTCGGCTGGAAGATCCTGGGCATCATGTCGTGGCTGACATCGACCCATCCCCACCAGGAATAATCCAGGTTGATGTCTTCGAGCGCCGGGAACTTGCGTGCTAACCCTTTTTTCAACAGCTCCAGATGTTTGCCGTTTTCCGCATCCCGCCCTGTCAGCGCCGATCGGCTGCCGATCTGCATCCGGTTATCCGGCAGCAGACGATAATAGTGCCGCAGCGTGCGGGTGTCGGTCAGTGGCGATTTCGTCTGGATACCGCATTCTTCGAGTTCGCCATCCGTTAGCGGTCGGGTCACCAACGAATTCGACAGGATCGGCATCAACCGGTGTTTGGTCTTGGTGTTCAGACCGGGTGGGGTGTAGCCTGCGGTGGCGAGAGCGACTGATTTGGCTTTGACGATACCTCCGGGAGTACGCAGGTGATGCACCCCGTTTTTGGTTTCCCAACCCAAAACCGGGCTGGCCGTGTGTATCTTGGCACCCAGACGTCGTGCCATGTTGACATAGCCGAAGGCCAGCTTGCCCGCGTGAATACAGGTGCCATCCGGCTCCCATAGGGCACCAGCAGCCTCCTGATCGCGCACATGGTCTTCATGCAACTCTTCGCGGGTGAGAATGCGCGAACCATAGCCGAAGGTTTTGTTCAGCAGTTCGCATTCGCTTTGCAGCCCTGCCATTATCTTGTCGCGATGGGCGATATAGTAGTGTCCACCCGGCTGCGGATCACAGTCTATATCGTCCTGTGCGATCAGATCTTCGAACATCTCGAAAGCCTCGGAGACTTCGCGATGCATCCCCTTGGCCACATCCACACCCCAACGCTGAATCCATTGGGACCGTTTGAGCCGCCCTGATGAAATCTGGGCCTGACCGCCGTTCCGGGTCGAGCAGCCCCAGGCCACGGTGTTGGCTTCGAGTACCACAGCCTGGATTCCGTGTTCCTTGGCCAGATGGATTGCCGTCGACAGCCCGGTGTAGCCCGATCCGATGATGACGACATCGGCCGTCATGTCACCGGACACGGGTCCATCATCCTGAGGCGGTGTGCCTGCGGTTCCGATCCAATAGGTCGGTGCATGGTCACGATTGTGGCCCGGCCCGGCATCGATGATCGGGTCGTATTTCGGGTCATAGCTGGACTTGGGCCAGTGACGGGGAATGGTAGTGTCAACCATGAGGGGACCTGCCGAAACGTTGGAGGGTGAAGGGGATCAGGCCTTGAACATGGGCCGGGTTTTGCGCAGCGCCTGTTTCACGACCAGCTTGCCGTCGCGAACGGTGAACAGATCGGCGCCTTCGGCCTCGACCCGCATGCCATTGGCATCAGTGCCGGAAAAGGTCCATTCGCTGACGGCCCGGTCGCCGTGAACAAAGTGGCTATGGTGATCCCAATGGGCATCTTTCATGCCAGCCCAAACGCCAGAAAATGCGGCGGCAATGGCTTCGGCCCCTTCGACCTTGTTGCCGTATTTTTCGTCGCCAGCCACGGTGTAGAATACACAGTCGTCAGCAAAATGGGTCATCACGCCGTCGATGTCGTGACGGTTGAAGGCGTCAAAAGTGTCGGCCAGATCCTGAGCGGTCAGAGTTTTTGTCATTGTCTTGGTCTTTCTTGGTCAGTTGGATTGCGTGGTGTCCAGATAGGGGACAACCAGTGTTGGAATTTCCGAACGGCGCAGAACGCGTTTGGCGACGCTCCCCAGAAATGTGTGGGAAAAGCCGTGATCATGGGCACCCAGCACAATCAGATCACAGCCAAGTTCCTTGGATCGACGCAGGATTGCCTCGGCTGGGTACCCGTCGATGATCTCGATGGTTTCGACCTGATCCTGAATGTGTCGGTCGGCTTTGGGCATTGCTGCCCAAAAGTTTTTTTGCCGTTCTGTCAGCACCGCTTTGACATGTTCGTGCCGGGCTTTCAGGGCCGCAGCCCGTGATCCGGCGTCGTGCATGAACATCCGCATGGTGATCAGAGCGTCATCGCTGAGCGGTTCAGACACGTGCAGCACATGCAACTTGGCACCGGTGGATTGGGCCAGGGTGGCCGCATGACGCAGCGCGTAGGTTGAATTGCGCGATAGATCGGTTGCAAACAATATGTGAGTGATCAGTTGTTTCATGGGGTTGCTCCCTTTTCCTTTCAGCTGGGCCTAGTAACCGAACACACGCGGTAGCCAGAGTGAGATTTCAGGGAAGAAGGCGATGATGAAGATCGCGATCGTGTTGATAAAGGCAAAGGGCAACGCCCGTAGCGAGATCTCTTCGATCGAGATTTTTGAAATCCCCGAGGCGATGAACAGGTTTTCACCCAGCGGCGGTGTCTGGAAACCAATGCCCAGGGTACAGACCATCACCACACCAAAATGGATCGGGTCGATGCCCACGCTATACGCAACCGGCAACATCACGGGAACCAGGATCAGGATGGTGGCCAGGGTCTCCATGAACATGCCGACGAACAGCAGGAAGAAAATGACGAGTGTCCAGATCACATAGATGTTGTCGGTGAATGACAGCATGCCTTCGGCAATCACGGCAGGAATCTGGTTTTCGACCAACAGGCGCCCGAACACTGTCGCAGTGAACATGATCAACAGCACACGGCCGGTCAGCCAGGTCGTGGTTTCCAGCGCTTCGAACAGCTTTTTCCAGGACAGTTCGCGATAGATGAGCGCCCCGACGATCAACGTGTAAAAGATCGCCACAATTGCGGCTTCGGTTGGGGTGAAGAAACCCGAATAGATACCGCCCAGGATCACGATCGGGGCCATCAGTGCCCAGAAACCGCGATATAATTCACACCAGATCTGGCGCGCAGACCAACCTTCGGTGGTGCCTCTGTAGTTGTTCTTTTTCGACAGGATATAATTCATGAACAACAGGCTGCCAGCGATCAGAAAGGCGGGCATGAAACCGGCGATGAATAGTTTGGGGATCGAAACGGTCTGGAACTGACCGTGTTCGGCAACCGCCTCGGGCGGAGCAGGCATACCCAATGCCGCGATGCCAAAGATGATCAACGGGATCGACGGCGGGATCACAATGCCCAGACCACCAGACGAGGCGGTAATTGCCGAGGCATAGCCGCGCGAGTAACCACGTTCAATCATCGCCGGGATCATCAGCATCCCGACAGCAGCCGTGGTCGCAGGACCCGAGCCCGAGATCGCGCCAAAGAATAGACAAGCCATGACAGTTGCGGCGGACATGCCACCGGTGAACGGCCCGGCAAAGCTTTCGGCGACACTGATCAGGCGGCGCGACAGGCCCGAGGCCTCCATTAGCGCCCCGGCCAGAATGAACGCAGGCAGCGCCATCAGCGGGAAAGAGCCAACTGAAGTAAAGGCGATCTGGACAAATTTGATTGGGTTTTCATCCAGAAAGATGAAGGTGATCAGGGTCGAAACCCCCAGCGCCACGGTGATCGGGGCGCCTATGAACAACAGCAGCAGAAAGCCGCCAAACAGCAGTGGGATGATTTCGGAGCCCATTATTTCTCTCCCTTGGCGTCGTCGGTTTCGGCCTTGACGGCGTCCAGATCGATGGAGTCCGGATCAACCATTTGTTCGTCGAGAATGATCTTGCGATAGTTCACCTGCAGCACCCGGATGGTCATCAGGGTGAAAGCGATGGGCAGCACGATATAGACCCAGCTGAGGTGGAACCCCATGGTTTGGGACGACTGAAAGCGGTTCATCTTGTTAAAGATGAAATCGACCGACAAATAGACGAAATAGACGTTGAAAAAGATCCAGAACAGATCTGCAAAAGCTTCGATGTATTTGATCGCCTTCGGCGGCAGAAATTTGAACTGGAACGTCACACGGTTGTGGGCTCCCATCTTGGCCGCATAGCTCGCGCCAAAGAAAACGAACCAGACGAACATGTAGATGGACAGTTCTTCGACCCAGGAAAACGAGAACGAAAACAACGTTCTTACGATCACCTGGAGAAACAGCAAGCAAACAAAAATCGCCAACAATGTGCGGCAGATGTAGCTTTCGATATTATCAATTATTCCCCAAAATTTGGACATTTACCCCTCCCTCCTTTGATAGGGGAGAGCCGGCGGCTCTCCCCTGTTTCATTCAATTCGGGATCACTGGGAAACCGGGTCGCGGCCAATGGCGGCCAGAACGGCGTTCAGTTTTTCAACACCGCCGATGCTTTCGTAGAACTTGGGCCAGACAGCTGCAGTCGCCAGGTCGATGAATTCCTGTTCGTTGTTCTCAGGAACAGAGATTGTCATGCCTTTTTCGACCAGAAGCTCTTTGATTTCAGCTTCTTTGTCCCGCAGGAACTGAGCAGACGCCGCTGTCGCAGCTTTGCCTGCTTCCAGAATGATTTCCTGGTCAGCCGCAGACAGCTCCTGGAAAACCTGCTCGGAAACGATGAGAGGTTCGATCGAGAAGATGTAACGGATCTCAGTTACATAGTTCTGAACTTCGTAGAATTTCATCGCATTGATGGTGGTGTAGGGGTTGTCCTGACCATCGACAACTTTGGTTTGCAGGCCGGCAAAGGTTTCCGACCACGCCATTGGGGTCGGGCTGATGCCCCAGGATTTGTAGGTGTCGATCATGATTTCGTTCTTGGGAACGCGGATCACGAGACCCTGCAGGTCTGCCACCGATTCAACCGGCTTTTTCGAATTGGTCAGAACCCGGAAGCCTGTGTAAGTCCATGCGATGATGCGGACGCCCGCGTCATTGATGGTGTTTTCGGTCAATTCGGCACCAATTGGGCCTTGTGTCAGCGTTTCTGCATCTTCCAGGCTGAGGATCACATAGGGCAGCGAAAACACACCGACCGTGGGCGAGAAAGGGGTAACATTGTTGATTGCCAGCAACGACATGTCCAGCGTGCCGATGGCTGCGTCATTGACGGTATCCTGTTCGGAACCCAGCTGACCGTTCAGGAACAAGGTCGCCGTGTGTTTGCCGCCGGACAGCTCTTCGAGGGCTGCTTTGAAACCCAAACCCGTGGCTTCCTGGCTGGAGCCGCCGCTGTCACCAACTGCGATTTTAAAGTTTTTTGCTTGTGCAGCTCCGGTAGCGAGCATGGCAGTGACGGAAACGGCTGCGGTCAGGGTGCAGACCTTCTTGAGAAATGACATGGATATCCTCCCTGGTTGTCATTTTTGAAATCTCAAGGTGCGCGCCGGCGCGCCCTCCAGTTGCGCATCTGCCGGTCCGATTCTGCCTCGGTGGACGTGCTTTACCTTGCGAAATACGTTTCAAGAATGTAAATTTTTGCGCATAAGGTTTCATAAATTGCGAACATGGTCATGGCACAGAAACAACTGGTTACAAACATCGGGGACGCGGATCTAAAACTGTTACGGATTTTCAGATCGGTGGTTGAAAGTGGGGGATTGTCGGCCGCTGAAACCGAGCTAAATATCGGTAAGTCAACGATATCAAAGCATTTGGCAGACCTGGAATACCGGCTGGACCTGAAGCTGTGCAATCGCGGTCCCGCGGGGTTTTCGTTGACTGTAGACGGTGAAAAGGTTCTGAAGTCTGCGGAAACCCTTTTGGATTCAGTCCAAAGTTTTCGTGCCGAGGTGAACGAAATTAAACAGGAACTGGTTGGGACGATCCGCGTCTCTCAGTTTGACCTCTGCGCATCCAATCCCGACGCGAGGCTTGCGTCAGCAATCAACGCGTTCAACACGCTGGCACCCGAGGTCGAAATTGATCTCTCGGTCGAACCGCCGAATGTCATTGAAACAATGGTTTTCAACGGTGATATCGACATTGGGATCATCGCCAAACACCGGGTTTCGTCTAGCCTCAGCTATGTTCCGATTTATGATGAGAACATGTTTTTGTACTGCGGGCGGCTGCATCCGTTTTTTGACCGGGACCAATCCAACCTTGCCTTGGACGAAGTTCGTGCGACCAACTACGCGGGGATCAGCGTCAATTCACCGAACCTATTGGTGGGGCAGACGTTGAAATTGCGCCGGTCAGCCAAGGTGCAATCCGAACATGCGTTGACCATTCTGATCCTGTCCGGGCGATATATCGGTTTCTTGCCTGATCATCTGGCCAGCGGTTTTGAAGCTCAGGGTCTGATGCGGGCCATTCTACCCGAGCAATTGCACTACAGGGCCGAATTCTCAGCCATTACCAGGCGCAACCCGGATCCAAACAGGATCACCAAGCTGTTTTTGGAAACATTGGAACGCGAGCACGCGTGTTGACGAGCAGGCGGGTGATTCCGCCAGCCCTCCGATATTTGCGACATTGTGTTCTCTGACCAGTCAGGCCAGTAGGATCAGGCAGGCGGTGTCGAATAGCAAAACCGGCGCTCTGAGTCGGTTTTTGACGGTGGCCATCAACACGGCTGCGATACTGTTTTGGTTCCCGCGGCCAACTGATCCAAATTCTCTGACGATGGGAAATTGGCGCAACCGAGAACTTGTGCCGCGCCTCAAATTCGGACGCGGTCCATCTTGGGATCGTAACGGGATTGCAGGCTGCCAGAAGCTGGTACAGGGCGTCCGTTGACCATCACTGTATAGGATTCAGCTGCAAGGTCTTTTGCGGTCATTCCCTGTGGCAGGGATACGTAACCCATTCCAACCGCTCCACCAACCGTCCAGCCAAAGCTGGCCGAGGTCATACGCCCGACAATTTCACCATCCCTTAGAATTGGCTCCTTGCCAAAGATCAACGCCTCAGGATCGTCCAGCCGGAATAGCAGCAGCCGGGACTTGGCACCGCTACTGCGCATGGCTTGGATCGCGGCTTTGCCAGTGAACTCGGTGTCAAAATCGCACGCGAAGGTGAGCCCGCTTTCAACAGGACCATCAAAGGGCCCGATGTCGTGCCCCCAATGTCTGAAGCCTTTTTCGATACGACAGGAATCCACGGACATGCCACCACAAAGACGAGGTGAATTTGGTGAGGCCATCACAGTTTCGTACACCTGCTGAGCAAATTCCGCAGGCACGTGCAGCTCCCAGCCCAGTTCACCGACATAGGTGATCCGCTGCGCCCGTACCGGTGCGTGGCCCACGTGAATTGCCTGCCAACTGGCAAAAGGAAAGGCATCGTTCGACAGGTCTGCGTCGGTCAACGTGCTCAGAAAATCGCGGGCGCGTGGCCCCATTATGGCCAGCGTGGCCTCGGAGGATGTGACGTTTACGACGCTGACGCCAGTGCCTTCCAGCTGGGATTTCAGCCAGCTTTCGCACTGTGGTTCTGCGCCTGCAGATGCCATCACCAGATAACGTGTGTCGGATTGGCGGGCGACGGTGATATCAGCTTCGATCCCGCCTTGTTCATTGAACATATGGGTGTAGATCAATGCGCCCACAGGCACTGCCATATTGGCCCCGCATAGGCGCTGCATCTGCGCCTCGGCCTCGGTACCATCAACAATAAATCGTCCAAAGGTCAGGTCGATCATACCCAGATCACTGCGTATGGCGATGTGTTCATCGCGCCAGTCATCGAACCACGGCTGACGGTCGAACCCATCAGTCATCTCGCGGCCAAAGTACAACGGGCGTTCCCACCCGTTCGCACTGCCAAATTGCGCACCTGCGGCCTGAAGGTGGCCATAGTAGGGCGTGCGCCGAAGCCCACGCGCCTGTTCCTTGCGCAGATAAGGCCAATGCATGCCATAGGCATGGCTCAGCGTTTCAGCGGCTTTTTCGGATGTGTAACTGCGGGCGTTTAACCCTGGCACGATGCGGCGCGAGTCCACATCGGTAAGGTCCATCGTCATATGGCCCGACATGATCCATTCTGCCAGCGCCTTGCCTGCGCCGGGTCCGTTTTGGATGCCGGTAGAATTAAATCCTGCTGCCACCCACAGGCTCTTCACATCCGCGATCGGTCCAAGATAGTGCTTGGCGTCGGGAGTAAAGCATTCTGGTCCGTTAAAGAACTTGCGAATGCCAGATTCGGCCAAGGCTGGAACGCGTTCCATCGCGGCTTCAAGGATCGGATAAAGATGTTCTTCATCACACGGCAGCTCGTCAAATTCGAAGTGCGCGGGCAGGCCATTATCCGGCAACCATGGCGTCGCATGAGGTTCAGAGCAACCGATCAACAGCTTGCCAGCGTCCTCTTTGTAATAGGCGTATTCATCCATCACCCGCAGGATAGGCAGATCACCGGTGACGCCTTCTATTGGATCAGTCACCACGTAGTAGTGATTGGTATAGTGCAGCGGGATGTTCACACCATGTGACAGCCCGAATTCACGGGCCCACATGCCTGTTGCATTGACCACATGTTCAGCACGTACCAGTCCGGCTTCGGTTTCCACGCCCACGGCACGCCCGCCTTCGATGACGACCTGTTCAACCTTGGTGTCTTCAAAGATTTGTGCACCGTTCATACGGGCACCTTTGGCCAATGCCATGGTGGTATCGATGGGGTTGGTATAGCCATCGCCGGGGAACCAGAACGCGCCTTTGGCACCGTCTGTGGACAGCAATGGCCAGCGATTTTGCGCCTCGGCTGTACTGATTTCTTCGGCGCGAATGCCGCAACCATGGGCATAGTCGACCTTGCGGCGCAACTCCTCCATACGGGCATGATTCAGCGCGACAGTCAGCGATCCGTTGCGTTTGAACCCGGTGTTTTGACCTGTTTCATCTTCAAGGCTTTCCATCAGATCAAGGCCATATTTGGCCAACGCTGACATGACTGGCACGCCTTGGGTTTCAGAGACCAATCCAGCGGCGTGCCATGTGGTGCCGCTGGTGAGTTTTTTGCGTTCGAACAGTGCGACGGACCATCCTGCCTTGGCGAGGTGATAGGCGGTGGCGCAGCCAACGATACCGCCGCCGATGATGGCGACCTGCACGTCTGTCGGAAGAGTTTTTGCCATTGGGTTACCCTCTCAGCCGATCGTTTTCAGGATCATAGAACGGTAAGCTGGCAACCGTGGCGCGTACAGGTTGGCCCAGAATTTCGATGTGGAACACATCGCCAGGGGTCGCAGGCACTGTAAGATATCCCAGAGCAATACGCTTGCCGACCCGAAACCCGGTGCCGCCCGAGCTGACATAGCCCACAGGGGTACCATCGCGACAGATCGGGTCCGACGACAGCGCATCCGCGCCGTGGCCGTCCAACACGAACGCAGTGAAATGATAGTCTTTGGGTTGGTTCGCTTGCGCAAGAAAGGCGTCGCGCCCGACAAAGCTGTCTTTCTTCTTGCTGACAAAACGATCCAGGCTGGCATCAAAAGCGGTATATTCGATGCCGAAATCAGCCCCCCAACCGTGATAGCCTTTTTCCAGACGCATCGCGTTCAACGCATAAGAGCCGAATTCGACCATGCCCTTGTCGGCACCTTGTTCCATGATCGCCGAATAGACAGTAACGAGGTCTTCATTGCGCATGTGCAATTCCCAACCCAACTCGCCGACATAGGAGACGCGCAACGCAATGACAGGTGCGCCTGCGATGGTGATCTCACGCACGGACATCCAAGGTGCGTTTGCCTTGGACAGATCGTCGGTAGTAAGCGGCTGCAGAACATCGCGTGATTTGGGGCCCATGACCATCAAAGCTGCGTCGAAATCTGAGCCTCTGCGCAGGGTGACGCCGGTCTCCGGCAGGAATTGGGACATCCAATCGTGGTCACGTTGATCGGCCAGCGTTGGCCCGCACAGCAGGTACTTGTTGTCGTCCAAACGGGCAATTGTGGCTTCGGACCAGATCTTGCCCTTGGGGGTCAACATATAGCTAAGTTTGACCCGGCCCACAGAGGGCATCGCGCCACAGAACACGGTATTCAGGAAATCGGTCGCACCCGGTCCTTCGACCTCGTATCGGGTGAAACCACCGTGATCCATCACACCGACATTGTCGCGTACGGCCTGACATTCGGCGGCCACAGCATCATGCCAACACTCGTGATGAAAGCTAAGTGCACCGTCGTTTTTGATTGTGTCCGTTTCGAACCAGAACGCCCGTTCCCAACCAGCGACCTGTCCGAACACAGCGCCTTTGGATTTGAGCGTGTCGTAGAGGGGCGTGGTTTGCACTGGCCGCGCCGATTCCCACAGGCGATGCGGGTAGGGGATCGAGTATTGGTTTTCGTAGAGTTCGCTGGCACGGGTTGCGGTATAATCGAACGTGGCCCAGTTCTCGTCGAAACGACGCGGGTCCCACATCGACATGTCCCACTCTGTTTCGCCTTCGGTGATCCATTCCGTGAGCGTTTTGGCCGCCGCGGCAGAATGCGTAATGCCGACCGGGAAACAGCAGGCATGATAGAAGTTTGGCAACCCAAAAGCAGGACCACAAAGCGGAGCGCCATCGGGACTATATGGGATGGGGCCGTTGACGAAACGCCCGACACCGGCCTCGCCCAAAATCGGCACATGGGTCAATGCCGCGTCCAGAACTTCGGCAATGTCATCTACGCTGTCCGGGTAAAGCTGATTGGCAAAACAATCGGGCATTCCATCCAGCCATGCGGGGCGCCCCGCGTGACCGTAGGAGCCCAACAGCAACCCATTCCGTTCGCGGCGCAGGTAATACATGATGTCCGGGTCGCGCACGAGCGGGAAGTTGTCTGGATTGGCCTCCAGTTCCGGCAAGGCCTCGGTCACCAGATACTGATGTTCCAACGTCACAACAGGCAGTTTTTGCCCAACCATTTCGCCAACAACACGACCGTAATAACCGCCTGCGTTGATAACGATGTCAGCGATCACGTCGCCTTTGTCAGTGGTCACCTGCCATTCGCCAGAGGATCGGCGGCTGATGTCCGTGACTTGGGTAAAACGCGCGATCTGAGCACCCAGATCCCGTGCTCCCTTGGCTAGGGCTTGGGTCAGCTGGCTGGGGTCCACATCGCCTTCGTAGGGGTCGTAAATGCCGCCGATGATGCTATCGCCCGAACTGAAATAGGGGTGCATATCGTCCATTTCCTTCGGCGACAGCATGGCCATTTCATAGCCCAACCCCTTGGAAATCCCTGTTAGGTGACGAAAGAAATCCATCCTTTCGGGGGTGTGCGCGGGCCAGAATGCGCCCGTGTGGCGATACGTGATCGGATAATCGACCTCTTTGTCCAAATCCTTGTAGAGCCGCCAGGCATAGTTGCCGGCGCGCATGCCGCCCCAGCTGTTGGCATAGGTCGGAATGTTGCCCGCCGCGTGCCATGTCGATCCCGAGGTCAGTTCGTTCTTTTCGATTAGCAGCGTATCGGTCACGCCCGCCTTGGCCAGATGATACAGGGTCGACACGCCAACCGCGCCGCCGCCAATGATCAATACTTTTGCTTGGGTCTTCATGAGTTCAGGCTTTCAGATGAATAGGCAAACGCGCGCGCAACGCGGCTTCGATTTCTGCAGAAAGATGGTCAGGGGCGGGCAGGGCGTCGATTTCGGCGGCCCGGATGATGGCTTTGTCCCAGATGGTCTGAGCGCCACTTTCCAACCAATCATTAACGCTTTGGCGATCGCCTATGGACGGATAAACATATTCCTTGGTCATCAAGTCCAACGTTTGTGCAGTCCCAAGAAAGTGACCTTCGCCGGTGACGACCTGTTCAATCATATCCAGATCAATGGCACCGTCGAACATTTCGACCCCGCGTACAGATCGAAGGATCGCGCCGCACATATCGTCGTCGATCACCAAAGCCTCTTTGCTGGCGGCCATGATGGAGCCCAACATCCCAACGCTGAGATTGATCATATCCGCCCCGGCCTGGGCGGCCAAAGCGATGGTATAGCCCTTTTCATAGCCTGATTGGGCGTCTGCGGTCTTGGCGTCGGTCATACCAGCCGAAACTGTTGATGGAATGCCAAGGTTCAACAGCAATTGTGCCGCTGCGGCATTGGCCACTGCAGCCTCACCCGAGCCACCCGTCATCGCGCCAGTGCGCAAATCCGAGATGAACGGCAGAAACGCCAAAATGCATGGGAAACCGGGTTTCATCATGTTGACCAGCACAAGGCCCGCCAGTGACTCGGCCAATCCTTGGGCCAAAGCACCTGCCAGGGCGGCAGGGCTGGTTGCGCCTGCTTGGGCAGCCGAGCAGATTTGCAACGGCATCCCCAGACGCACGCATTCGCGCATAACGCCACAGGCTTCCTCCGCCAATGTCAGCGGCGGGACGACGTGACAGATCGAAGCAAAGCAAAACGGTTGCTTGGCAAAAGCCCCTTCGCCGCCCAAAGCCTCGTCAAACATTTGGACCACTGGGGTCACGTTCTCCGGTTCGAAAAAGCTGGTGCCAATGGGTTTAGAAGTGGCTTTCATCGCCGTAAAGGCTGTGTTGATGTCCAGCGTCAGAGGGTCTTCGAGGTCGCGCGCTACAACAGGGCGCAGCGAGTAATGGATGTTGTCGCAGGTGTCGACAATGCGCATCAAGTCATAGAGATCGGACAGTTTGCTGTCGCGGAATTTCCCTGTGCTGGATTCCAGAACCTGAACGGCTGCTCCGCCGGTGCCGATGTGTACGCGGCCGCCGCCAACTTCGATCCCGCGGTCCCGAATGAAGCCGGGCAATTCAACCCGCTTGCAGGATTTGGCGATCATGTCTTCGACCAAAACCCGTGAAAAGAGCAACCGCCCATCCGCGCGTTCTGTTGCTCCGTTGTCCAGCGCCAGCGCGCGAATATCAGCAGGGGCGTTTGAAATGCCAATCCGTTCAAGGATCTCAAATGCTGTGTCAGTGATGTTTTTCAGAGATTCCGGGCCCAGCGGCATAAAGCGACCGCCGATTGGTGGTGTGGCGGAAATCTGGGGTTGGCGGGGGGTCCCGCGCTTTGTTCTGGTGCGCCGCATCAGCGTCCTCATCCTTTGGTGTTACCGCATCTTAGGAACGCATATTGATTAGCTCAATTTCATAAGTTTCCAACTTTTGTGAAAATTTTTCATCCTAAATTTCGCGAACTGACAAAAAAACCCGGAACAGTCACTGTTCCGGGTTCCAATTCAACCAGCCGCACGTTGCGCGAGTGTTCGGTTCAACCAATTGGGATCCATTTCCGGAACTGACGACAAAAGCAGTTCGGTGTATGGCGCGTGTGGCGGGGCGAAGATTGAATCTTTCGCCCCCTGTTCCACAATCTTACCATGCTGCATCACCACCACTTCGTCTGCGATCGCACGGACCGTCGAAATGTCGTGGGTGATGAACATATAAGCCAAGTCGTGTTCTTTCTGGAGCTTGTCCAGCAGACGAAGAATGCCTTCGGCCACTAGCTGATCCAAGGCGCTGGTGACCTCGTCACAGATCACCAGTTGCGGAGAAGCCGCCAAGGCTCGGGCAATTCCAATACGCTGCTTTTGTCCCCCCGAAAGCTCGGACGGCAGCCGGTTCAAATATTGGTCCGGCTCCAATTCAATCGCATCCAACAGAGCACGGATTTCTTCGGTTAACTGTTTGCCCCGCAACCCTTTGTAGTAGGTCATGGGGCGACCGATGATATCACGAATCCGCTGTTTCGGGTTCAGCGCAGTATCGGCCATCTGATAAATCATCTGCACTGCTTGCAGCTGTTTCTTGCTCCGCTTACGGAACTCATGCGGCAACGCTTCTCCATTCAACAGGATATCCCCGTTCAGCGGAGGTAACAGTCCCATGACCGACCGTGCGGTGGTTGATTTTCCAGACCCGCTTTCCCCTACAACAGCCACTGTGCGACCTGCGTGGAAATCAATCGAGATGTCGTCAAGCACCGGACTGGACATTCCGGGATATTGGGCCGTGACATTGCGGAGGGCTATGACGGGTGATTTTTTCGTGTCGATCGGTGGCTTCTCCGACGCTCTGAACGCGCGTACAGCCCAAAGCGACTTTGTATACTCTTCGCGTGGAGCGTCTAGCATGGTTTTGGTGTCAGAAACTTCGACCTCGTTCCCATGACGCAGGACCATAATCCGGTCCGCCATCTGGGCCACGACGGCCAGATCATGAGTGATGTAGATCGCGGATGTACCAAACTGATCGACAATATCACGGATTGCAGACAGCACCTCGATCTGGGTGGTGACATCCAGCGCAGTTGTCGGTTCGTCAAAAATGATCAAGTCAGGTCGACAAGCCATCGCCATGGCTGTCATTGCCCGCTGGAGCTGTCCGCCGGACACCTGATGCGGATAGCGAAATCCGATCTCGTCTGGGTTAGGCAGTTGCAATTTACCATACAGGTCAATGGCATCCTTGCGCGCCTCATCCCTGTTCATAATGCCGCGTCGCACCGGGAACTCAGTATGTTGGTTGATCAGCTTGAAAGCCGGGTTAAAACTGGCGGCAGCTGATTGTGCGACATAGGCAATCCGGGTCGACCGCAAGTTGCGGCGGGTTTCACGGTCTGCGCCGGTCAATTCTACACCGTCAAAATGTACAGTACCCCCGGAGAACCGGCACCCATCCCGCACATATCCCATGGCGGCCAGGCCGATAGTTGATTTCCCGGCGCCACTCTCACCGATCAAGCCAAGAACTTCACCCTTGGCGAGCGTCAGATCGATGCCTTTGACGATAGGTTTCCATTTGTCCTCGGACAGGCCTTCGATCTTCAGGCCCTCTACGGTCAACAGCGGTGTGTTTTCTTGCGTCATATTCATGGCCTCAGGTCTTTAGTCCACTGGCTTTGTGCAGCATCCAGTCCACGATAAAATTGATCGACACGGTCAAAAGGCCGATGGCGGCGGCTGGGATCAGTGGGGTCAGATCGCCAAAGGTGATCAGCGATGCATTCTCTCGTACCATTGATCCCCAATCCGCGGCGGGCGGTTGAATCCCCAACCCCAGAAACGACAGACCCGAGATGGTCAGGAAGACAAAACAGAACCGCAACCCGAACTCTGCGACCAGCGGCGGAGCGGCATTTGGCAGGATCTCTTTGCGCATGATCCACCACAGGCCTTCGCCGCGGATCTGGGCGGCTTCGACGTAATCCATCACCACAATCCCCATCGCGACCGCGCGGGCAATCCGGTAGACAAAGGTGGCATAAATCAATGCAATCACGCCGATCAAGCTGGCCACAGACGCACCAAAAATGGTCAGCAGCAGCAGCGCAAAAATCAGTGTTGGGATCGAAATCACCACATCGACAGCACGCGACAGCAACTGGTCCACCCAACCCTGCAAGATGGCGGCAAAAAAGCCAGCCGCGCTGCCGACAACAAAGGCGATAATAGTGGTCACCAGCGCAATGCCGATGGTGTTGCGCGCGCCATAGATCATCCGCGTTGCCATATCCCGGCCCAGGCTGTCAGTGCCCAACCAATTGACCGATGACCAGGGTTCGTATTCGTAGCCAACGATCTCGCTCTCGCCAAAGGGGGCGAGGACCGGCGCAAACAGAGCCACAAGGATATACATCAGGATCACAATGACCCCGAATTTGGCCGTCAGGGGCGCCTTGTGCAGTTCATACATCACAGCGTTCATCGGATCACTTCCTGTGCAAGAGACGGGGGTTCGAGGCGATCGAGATCAGATCAGACGCCAGGTTGAACAGGATGTAGGTGGCGGCAAATAACAAGCATGCAGTCTGCACCACGGTAAAGTCCCGCTTGGCCACACTGTCGACCAGCAACTGTCCCATGCCGGGATAGACAAACACCACTTCGACAATCACGACCCCGACGATTAGATACGCCAGGTTGATGGCGATAACGGTTACAATCGGTGCAATCGCATTGGGCAGCGCGTGGATCACAATCAGGCGGCGCTGGCTGGCACCTTTCAATTGGGCCATTTCGACGTACGGCAAGGCCAGCAGATTGATCAGCGATGCCCGCGTCATGCGCATCATATGGGCCGTCACGATCAAAGTCAGAGTCAATGCAGGCAGGAACGTACGATAAATCCGATCGGTAAAGGGCGCATCTTCGGACAGGTTGGCAATCGACGGAAACATCGAAAGTTCGACCGCAAAGATCCAGACCAGGATATAGCCGACAAAGAACTCAGGCACCGAAATGGCGGTCAGCGTGGCGACGTTGATGGATTTGTCCAGCAGCGTATCGCGGTGCAATGCGGCTACGACACCCAGGATCAACGCCAGCGGTACTGAAATCAGGGCAGCGAATCCAGCGAGAAAAAAGGTGTTATACAGCCGCTCGGAAATCAGGTCGGAAATCGGGATACCTGAAATCAGCGAAGTCCCCAAATCCCCCTGCAGAAACCCACCAAGCCAATCCAGATAACGGGTGTGAGCAGGCAGATCTAGCCCCAACTCACGTCGGAACGCTGCGAGGTTTTCCGGTGTTGCGGATTGCCCGAGAACTTGTTGGGCCACGTCGCCGGGTAGTAACTCGATGGACAGAAAAATGACGAGAGACACTGCGAACAGTGTCAACAGTCCAAGCGCCAGTCGTTGAACGAAAAGCCTGAGAAGGTGTTGCATGCCGGATTATCGGAACCCTTGAATGTGAGAAATGGCGGGGCCAATGGGCCCCACCAACAGATTTTTTCTGAAAGACTTAGACTTTCCACCAGCGTTCGATGGCCTTGTAACCATCCAAAGCCCAATTGGAGGCCACGTCTTCGGAATGGCTCACATCAGCGCGACGGGCATAGACAAAGTTACGGAAGAACGGGATCACCGACCCGCCCTCATCTTTCAGAATTGCCTGCATGTCGCCGTACATCTGACCCCGTTTGGCTTCATCCAGTTCAGAGCGGGCTGCCAGCATCAGCTGCTGGAACGTATCGTTGCTGAATTCACTTTCGTTCCAGTCGCCACCCTTGGAATAGGCTGTGGCGAAAATCATGTCCGGCACCGGGCGCGCGCCCCACGAGCTGGTAAAGAAGGGTTTCTTCATCCAGACGTCGGACCAGTAGCCATCACCGGGTTCGCGTGCGACCTGTACATCGATGCCACCGGGGGCCGCGTGTTCACGGAACAGCGTGACGGAATCGACCGCGCCAGCGAACAATGAATCTGATACACTTAGCGATACGCTGAGACTGTCCAGGCCAGCTTCTTTGAGGTGGAATTTGGCTTTGTCCGGATCATAAGCGCGTTGTTCCAGCGATGCGTCGAAGTAAGGCATCGAAGGTGCAACCGGGTGGTCGTTGGCCACGGTTCCATGCCCGCGCAACACCTTCTTCACCAAGGCTTCACGGTCCACCCCGTACTTCAGCGCAAGACGCACGTTGTTGTCGTTAAACGGTGCCTGAGAGCTTTGCATTGCAAAGGTTGGGTGGAACCCGCCCGAGATCGATTCAATGGCAACGTTTTTGTCGCGGCCCAACAAGCCCAATGTCTTGTATTCCGCAGATTGAACTGCGTCGATTTCGCCGGTGACCAGCGCTGTTGTGGCCGCACCAGAATCCGAGATCAGCAGCAATTCGACAGTGTCAAAGTTTGCCGCGCCCTCTTTCCAGTAGTTTGGATTGCGTTTCAAAACGGTTTTTACACCGGGTTTCCAGCTTTCCAGAGTGTAACCGCCGGTACCTGTGCCTGACAGATCCAATTCTCCATCATCGCCAACCGGCATGATCTGGAAGTGGTAATCTGACAAGATGAAGGGGAAGTCGGCATTTGGGGCAGACAGGGTAATTTTGATCCCGTCGCTGCCCTCGGCTGTGATGTCAGCAACACCTGCCAACAGAGACTTTGCGCCTGACGTTGAATCCTCGCCACGGTGCAGGTTCAGCGAGGCGATAACGTCCTCGGTACCCAGGGTCTTTCCATTATGGAAGGTCACGCCTTGGCGCAGTTTGAATACCCAAGTTTGCGCATCATCAGACGACCAGTTGGTGGCCAACTCAGGCTTCAACTTGTTGTCTGACCCGATTTCCGTGAGGTTGTTGCGCAGTGCCCAACCCACCATGATCTGCTGTGAACCGCTGGCTTCGGCGGGGTTCAGAGTGTCGCTGGTTCCACCTTGGTTGACCGAGACACGGAATGTTCCGCCCTTGGTAGGCGCGGCAACTGCCGGGCGCGGCAATTGCGACAAGCCCAATACCGCAGCCGAGCCCGTCAGGAACCCGCGGCGGCCGATTTGCAGGCCAGATGTGTATTTTTTCATGTCTTGTTCCTCCCAAGAAGTGTATTGGTTCAGCCCGATTGGGCGAGCTGTTCGTCGCGTGCGAAGTGATCCGGGTGCGCTTCGCCCCAGATTCTAATGGCCTTGTCCGATGTGGTGATGTCGGTCGGGTTGGTTACGTAGCTGAGCAAGAGACTTTGACGTTCACTGCCTTGCGGTGCAGTGACCCGGTGCAACGTGTACCCGCCTCGGAACAATTGCAGATCACCCGGGCGCAATTTCAAAGTGCGCAGGTTTGTGCGATCTCCGTCCAGCACCTGTTTCACCGCGTCGTAGTTTTCGTTCTCGCGGCTACGCAGGTTGGGCACATATTCAAAGTCCCCACCCCGATCCGACTGTTTCAATCCGAAGGAAACGGTGAAGTCGTTGTTGTCGAAATGCCAGGCAAATTCGCAGCCATCGGGCTGGACGTTCACATTGGTGCAGGCGTAAGGGTCGCGGTAGGTATAGAGTTTTTCATACCAAAGTGCCTGAGCCACGAACCGGCATAGATCCGGGTTTTGAAACACTGCCCATATCACCCCATCGCGGGCAAATTTGTCGCCGCGCACCATGCCATGGCGCCGTGGGGAAAAACGGTTCAGCGGATGATCTTCTGGGGTGTCTTCGGGCGGATTCGAGAAATAGGGGTTCAAATTCGCCTCGTGGAACACCGCCCCATCAGCCAGCTCTGCTGCTTCGCGTTGCATGGCTTCGACGATTTCAGGCCGTATGAAATTGGGCAACTGCGCACAGCTGACAGTATCAAGACCTGTGATCGCCTGCTCGAGCATGATGCCGTAGGCGTCGCTATCGGGCTGGTTCAAAGGATAGGTTTCGACGTCAAACAGCTTACTTGTCGAAAACTCAGTGGTGCTCAAGTCTGTGGTCATATCGGCCATTGGCATCCTCCCTTTGCGCAATTCTCTCCCGGGCTCTGAAAGCAGTGGCTTTCAAAGGGATTCGAGACTTCGGACGTGATAGGTCTGCGTTAAGTTTCGGCCATAATTGCGCTGCTTAAGATTATTTCAATTTAATAATAATCTGATTTTGATGAAAAGAATTCACCCAAGATGGTGAGGCCCTTCGAAAAGCCCTGCTGGGACGCACATCTTCCGAAGGTGCCAGAGGTGTGAATTTTTCAGAAATTAAATTCGGTCCAACTCGAGCAGCACGCGTCAGACCTTACGCACTTCAAAGCGTATCCGATTGAAATTAAGCCATTAATTCACTGGTCTTGAGCATTCAGCCAAAAGCGGCATACCCTGACAGTTGGAAATCCTTCAAGGGCATGCCGTAGCACCTGTGAATTCTCTCAGCGTCAACGTGTTCAGAAGATACGACTCCGACGATCACGTAGACCAAAATCGCAAAATTTGACTGAATTTTTTTTCATCACCACCTGATATTGTAGGGTGCGCACGTCAAATCGGGCCATTTCACGAAACGAAAATGGACTCCTCATCTACATGCTGTGAAAGCCCGAATCCGGCATGTCGCACCACTCTGCCAGTAACTCGGCAACCAGCATGATCGGGTCATCCTCGACCATGTCTTCTGATCTTAGGACTGCGCACCAAGGCACGGTAATACCCTCTTGAGTGACCTGTGCGCCCACGATTCTCTGTTCTTTCAAGGCTGCCTGCAGCGCCCAGCTGGACAAAACACTGGTGCCAAGATCCGACGCCACCAATTCGACGATCGCCTCTGGCAGTTCCACGGTCGCTGCCCATTGCGGATAGCTGTCAGTGGGGCGGAACAGACGGGCAAATTCCCGATCTGGTTCTGGAACTTTGGTATAGGTGATAAAGGGTTCCCCCTCGATATCAGTACCTTCGACGAACGCCCTGTCTGCCAGCCGATGCGTCGGTGCCATGATATACAGCAGAGGATCATCAAACAGGGCCAGGCTGCCCAGACCCGCCTGAGCGATATTGCCAGACACCACGGCAATGTCGATGTGCCGGTTGAGCACTCCGGTCAGGGGATCGCCTCGGGCACCGGCCATGATCTGAATATCGATCCCCTCGGTCCGGGTTTTTAGAAATTTGATAAACGAAGGAAGCCAGCGATAGTTGCTATAGGCTTCGACCGACAATCTCACCACGTGCTGAATGCCACGGTTCATGCGCCGCACGTCTTCTTCAGCGCGACTCAGGTCCGACAGGACACGTTCAGCGACCACCGCTAGATAATCCGCCGCCGGTGTCTTGCGGAGCTTTTTGTGCATCCGGGTGAACAAGGGCACGTCAAGACGTCGCTCGGCCTCGCGCAAGCGGTGTGACAAAGCCGAAGGAGTAACCCCCAAAACCTTGGCCGCATCAGTGATGCGTCCGGTTTCGATGATCGCCTGAATAAGTTGCAAATGGCGTAGGTCGAGAAGGGGTTTCATGAGGTTGCCTGAATTTGATTCATTAAAATGAGAAAACTTCGAGATTGATCCTCAGTCAAGATGAATGTGAAATCGCCACAACGAATTTCTCTGGAGCCCGCGAAATGAACGTCGACGCCACCCATACGATTGCCTTAGACAAGGCGCACCACGTCCACCCTCAGTCTAACCTGCGCCAACATGCTGAAAAAGGTCCTACCATGATCACTCATGGCAAAGGCGTTTACGTCTATGACGATCAGGGCAACGAAATCATGGACGGGTTTTCCGGTCTGGGCTGTATGTCATTGGGCTATCACAATGAACGACTGGCAAATGCTGCCGTGCGCCAGATGAATACGCTGCCTTTTGCGCCGACCTTTTACAACCGATCGCACCCGCGTGTGGCGGAGTTGTGTGGGCGTTTGACCAAACTGGCCCCCGGCAACATGACTCGCGCACTGATCCAGTGTTCCGGTTCGGAAGCAAACGACACCGCGATCAAACTCTTGTGGTACACCAACACGGCCAAGGGTCAGCCCGAACGTCGCAAGGTGATCGGACGTATTCGCGGCTATCACGGCAACACTGTGGCAACTGCATCGTTGTCGGGTCAGCCGCACATGCATGCCAAGTTCGGCCTGCCCCTGCCCGAGTTCAAGCACACGGAATTGCCCAACTATTACCGCTTTCACATTGATGGCGAGACCGAGGAAGAATTTTCGGCCCGGATGGCAAAGTCGTTTGAGGATTTGATCCTTGCCGAAGGCCCCGACACAATCGCCGCATTCTTTGCTGAGCCAGCAATTTCGGGTGGTGGTGCCTTGATGCCGCCAAAAGGTTATTGGGAGGAGATGCAGGCGGTGATCCGCAAGTACAACATCACCTTCCTGGTCGATGAAGTTGTGACCGGCTTTGGTCGTACGGGCAATCGTTGGGGATCTGAAACCTGGAACCTCAAGCCTGATATGGTCACCTGCGCCAAAGCCCTGTCAGCGGCATTCTTCCCTGTGTCTGCTCTGATGTTCCGGGATGATTTCTATGCCGATATGATGAAAAACTCGGACGAAATGGGCACCTTTGGGCATGGGTATACCTACGCCGGGCACCCAGTGGGAGCCGCGGTTTCGCTTGAAGCGCTGGACATCTATGACGAGATTGATCTGGTAGGCCACGTCCGCAAAGTTTCTAAGGGTTTCCTTGAGAAATGTTATGCGATGCAAGATCACCCGCTGGTCGCCGAAGTGCGCGGCGTCGGTCTGTTCTGTGGCTTTGAGCTGATGAAAGATGCCAAAACGCGCGAGCCTTTTGATCCATCATGGAAAGTTGGCGAGCTGGTGCAGAACTTTGCTCATGATCGCGGGCTGTATCTGCGCGCGATCGGCGACCGGATGAGCTTTATGCCGCCACTGATCATCAACGACGACGAGATTGAAATCGCAACCGAACGGTTCAAAGGCGCTCTGGATGATGCCTGGGCCGTGGTTCGCGGCAAAATCTAATCTCGACGGGTTCAGATCCCGCTCTCATCTGAATCCAGCGCTGCTCCCATTCTCCCCGGGGGCAGCGTATCTTTATTAAACACCGACACGCGCTGAGGAAGACAAAATGACTACGTTGCTGGAGCCGAAACTGCCCGAGGCTGGACTGGCCGGAAACTACATCAACGGCGCTTGGCATTGGCCTGCCAATGGTCAGACGCTGACGATTGAAAACCCGTCGCGTCGCGTTGACATATGTGCTGTCGGACGTGGCACCGCGACAGAAGTTGATCTGGCTGTCGATGCGGCTCGCGCTGCTCTGCCCGCATGGCGCGCCATGGCAGCCGCCGATCGGGGTAAGCTGTTGAGCGAACTCGGCCGACGGCTCGAAGAGAACGCCGAAGAAGTCGCCCGTGTTCTGGCTGCTGAATCCGGCAATGCGATCAAGACCCAATCGCGCGGCGAAGCGATGGGCGCGGCTGGTGTATTGAAATATTATGGTGGAGTCGCTGTCGAACAAAAGGGTGAAACCCTGCCGTTGGGCCCCGGCATCTTCAGCTATTCCACCCGCGAACCGCATGGGATTGTTGGCTCGATTATCCCGTGGAACTCGCCCTTGCAATTGGGGGCGGTCAAAATCTCGATGGCGTTGGCCACTGGCAACTGCCTGATCCTGAAACCCGCCGAAGACGCGCCACTTGCGATCTTGAAGCTGGCCGAATTGGCGGACGGTCTGTTCCCACCCGGTGTGTTCAATGTCGTCACTGGTTTTGGTGAAGATGCGGGGGCCGCCATCGCCAACCATCCGGGCATCAACAAGGTGTCCTTTACTGGCTCGTCCGAAGTAGGCAAGCTGATCGCACATTCCGCCGCCGACCGCATTGCCAAGGTAACTCTGGAACTGGGTGGCAAATCTCCGACAATCGTTTTCTCGGATGCAATTGAAAGCGGACGTCTGGAAACAACGGCGCAACAGGTTGCCAACGCGATGCGATTTGCACGTCAGGGTCAAAGCTGTACCGCCGGATCACGCCTGTTCATTCACAAAGATATTTGGGACACATTGCTGCCCAAGGTGGCAGAGAAATCCGCGGCTCTCAAAGTCGGCGATGCGCTTGACCCGGATGTTGATATGGGCGCTGTGGTGAACGCCGAGCGCTATGGTGAGATCCGCGCTTTTGTAGCCGAGGCTGAAGCCCAAGGTGCCAAATTCCTTATCGGAGGAACGCCGGCGGAAGATCCAGCAGGTTTTACCCCAAACCCGACCATCATCACAGGCGTCGACAACACGTGGCGCATCGCGCGCGAAGAGGTTTTTGGCCCTGTCATGGTTGCGATCCCCTTTGAAACCGAAGCCGAAGTCATCGAAATGGCCAATGATACCCATTACGGGTTGGCGGCATTCATCTTTACACATGATGTCAGTCGCATCACCCGTCTGACACGCAGCATCGACGCAGGTTGGATTCAGGTGAACCAAGGTGGCGGGCAAATTCCTGGCATGTCTTATGGCGGGACAAAACAGTCGGGCATGGGCAGCGAATATTCGATCGAAGGCGCGCTCGAAGCCTATACCTATCGTAAAAGCGTAACCATCAATGTGGAAGCTGGCGAATGAGCGTTGATCGCTTTGGAAATACCATTGACCCTAGCGTGGGCTTTGCCCGCGGCGCGGTGTTGACAGGCTCAGCAGACGAGGTGCGGCGCTTGGCCCAGGCGGGGCGCGTGGCGGCGGATTTCGTCGCGCGCGAGGGCATCGACAAGGTCGCGATCTGCACTGGGAACCTTCGGTTCTATCCGGCGACTGCTCAGGATTTGGCAGAAAACTGCGAAGAGTGGGTCGGTCCCGGTCTGTTCAGTGAAGAATTGAGGCAGGCTGCGATTGCACATTTGGGTGGGGACGGCAGTGAATCTGTTGCCGTTGTCAATCGGACCAGTGCCGGCATTGTGGCGACGGTTCTCGCTCATTCAAACGGGCGTCCGGTTGTATCTCTGGTGCCCGGTGGCGATCGCTCACATGCGTCGGTTACCCGAGGTGCGCGGTTGGCCAATGTACCTGTTCACGAAGGTTACGACCTGGAAGACATCAAGGCCCTGATTGCCGAACATCAACCAACACTGGTTGTGATTACGCCCGTGACTTCGGAATTGGCTTTGCTGGACGACGAGCTCATCGGCGGAGCCGTGCGTTTGGCTCAGCAAGCGCGCAGCGTCGTTCTGCTGGACGAAGCCTATGGTGCGCGGTTTCGGCCAGTCCTGAAAAACGGAGCACCTTCGCTGTCTTTTGGTGCTGATCTGGTGATTACCAATGCGGATAAAGCTGGTCTGACTGGCCCACGTGCAGGTGTGCTTTGTGGCAATGCAGATGCCTTGGTTCCGGTACAAGCCAAAGCAAGTGAGCTCGGGATGGAGGCGCGCGCACCTATCGCTGTAGGGGCCATGCGAAGCCTGCAGGGTTTTACGCCCGAACTGTTGATCCAAGAGGCGCAGGACGGTCAGGATCTGGCCGCCGGTCTGGAAGCCGTCTTGGGAGCTGGCCGCGTTACGCGGTCGGCGCTTGGGCCCAAGGTCGACGAGCAGGATACGTTGGATCTCGTGTTGGCGATGGCCGGACAAAAGCAAACTGATCGTGTTCCTGCCGAAGTCACCGCCGCCATCGGTATGCTGATGCTGCGTGACAAGGGGATCGTGACTGTGAACACTCACGGCCAACCCGGTGGGCGTGTGTCGATCCGATTAAAACCGACTTCGGGCGCAGTGGCCCGTGCCGGTGGCGCGACCGCTGTGGCGACCTGTCTGGTTGCTGCCATGCAGGAGACCGCCGCGCATCTGGACGATGCGGATTGGTTTGCCACCCTATTGTTTGGAGACGTATGAATGACCGATCCCAATCTGATCACGCGGCTCGACAATCGGCTGGATCAACTGGTGAACATCGACATGGGCGAACGCGGTGTCGAACACTTGTTCGAAGCCGCGCGTGCCTTGCAGGGTGGATCGCTGGTCGGCGCTGCTGCGGATGCGCTGATGGCTGTTCCCGAAGGGGGCACAGTAATTCTGACCACGGGGTCCGTCTCTCGGGCCTGGATCACGCCTGAGCTGGGGGAAAATGACGGACCGTCAGGGGCCGCAGCGATTGCACGGGCGTTGGTTCTAGAACGTAATGCGACCTGTGTGATGCTGTGCGAAGACACCTTGCTGCCTGCGATCCAGAACGTGATGCAGGCTGCAGGACTGTTCCCTGTAACTCTGCAGCAAGCCGCAATTGCACGTGCAGACCAGAGCCTCGCGACCATTGTGATGTTGCCCTATGCAACCGAGGATGACGCAGGACAGGCTCAGGCCACTGAGATGCTGGACAAGCTACAGCCGGACCTTTTGTTCTCAACCGAACGGGTCGGACGCAACGATTCCGGCGTGTACCACTCGATGCGCGGAATTGACTATGGAATGGGTCGCGCACGTGTGGACTTTCTGTTCGATCTCGCCCTTGAACGCGGTATCCCCGTGGTCGCTGTTGGCGATGGGGGCAACGAGATCGGTATGGGCAAAGTAGCAGACCACGTCACATCCCACGTGCCCTATGGTGATACGTGCCAATGTGGCTGTGGCGGAGGCATCGGTGCCGTGACCGGATGCGATGTTCTGGTCACCGCCGCCTGTTCCAATTGGGGATGTACCGCCATCGCTGCGGCCATGGCTGCGCGAACAGGCAACGCCAAATTGTTGCATACCCCCGACCGCGAGGCCTTGTTACTGGACACAATGGTCACCAATGGTCTGATCAACTCCACCCACGGGATCGTCGATGACAGCGTCGACGGTTTCCCCCGCCAAAGCCATATCGGTGTTGCCGAACTCTGCCGCACCATCGTGAGCCGTGCGCTCTGAGATTTCTGACAGGACAAACAGATGATCCAAAACAATCCCGCCCTTATCGCCGCAATCCGTGATCGGTTTGCCCATGTGGACACCTGCCCCTATCAGGGCGAGCGTGTCTTCTTTGAAAACGCTGGTGGAGCGCTGACGCTGAAATCGGTGGCCGAAACCTCGGCGTTTTATGCGGCAATTCCGGATAACCCCGGGCGTATAAATCCCGCCGGTCAGGGCACCCAGAATGTTATCAACAAAGCCAAAGCGGATTTGGCGATGTTTATGAATGCTGCGTCAGGTCAGTTCTTCGCCGGCGAAAGTGGGACCGAGCTGCTGTTCCGCATGATCCGTACTGCCTGCGTGAATGCGCCCAAAGGGGCCAAGGTCATCGGTTCGTCGATCGAACATCCCGCCACCCGCAGCGCGGCACGCCGTTGGGCGGGTATTGTTGGGCAGGAGTATGTGAACGTCCCTCATGACGACGCTACAGGTATGGTCACAGCAGATGACTATGCTGCGCTCATGACACCGGACGTGGCGGTAGCAACAATCCTGCATGCTTCGCCTGTGACAGGTATGGGTATGGATGTCGCTGCGATTTCGAAAGCCATCCGCGCAGTATCTCCTGACTGCATGATTATCGTCGATGGAATCCAGCACGCGGCCCACGGCCAACTGGATTTGAAGGCTTACAATGTTGATGGCTATGCGATCTCGCCTTACAAAGTTTTCTCGCGCCACGGCTATGGCATCGCCTGGATTTCCGACAGGTTCAGTGCGGCACCACATGATATGCTGATCGACGCGCCTGCGACAGGCTGGGAGTTCGGCACCCGCGATACAGGCTCTTATGCGACCGTATCTGACGTTGTCAGCTACTTTGATTGGTTGGGAAGTGAGGTTTCGGACGAAACAGATCCACGTGCCCGGATCGAGGCCGCAGGGCGCGCCATTCATGCCTATGAAACCCATCTGACAAACACGATGATCAACGGCACGGGCAACCTACCTGGTCTGCGCGACATGGATCACATCACCATCCTGGCAGGGGAAGACAACCCAGCCCGCGAAGGGTTGGTGTCTGTCGTCGTCAAAGGCAAGGAGTCACCCGATGTGGTGGAAATCCTGAACGCGCAGGGCATTCGCACCCACACCCGCAAAGCGGACCACTATAGCGGCAATGTTCTGGAACCACTTGGCTTGCCGGACTGCATCCGAATTTCGCTGTGCCACTATAACACTGAACAGGAAGTCGCCCAACTGCTTGGCGCGCTCAAGGCTCTTGGCGAACAGCTGAGTTGATTCAAACGCCAGGTAGAGGTCTGTGCAACAGGCTTCTACCTGGGTGTGAGCGATGCTTGAACCGCGCTCTTGTTGTTGTCAGGGTGGGGGCCTTGCCGCATTTCCTTCAGCATCTTTTCAAGAAAGAACTCAGCTGAGCCTCCCATCCCAGGCACTTGCGGGGGAACCAACGTCAGGCGCGGCGGTTGGTGTTCTCTGTGATCCGCAGTTGTGTGTAAGCGGCTCCCATACCGGTTCTCTTGCTGCGTAATCATTTGCTTTATAATGGAAATTAGAGTTAACGTTAACGCCCGCTTGGTTACACGTCAGCAAGCCGATAATCATAGTTATGTTAATTAATGGGTATTTTCGCAGCAATTCCGGGATCCCTCTGGCATGGGCTATCTTGAAAAACCTGTTGCTTTGCGCTTTTCGAATTTTCAATTGCCTCGGTTCCTGCCGCTTTATGTGTGATACCCGAATTGTGTTTTGGTGAACGGGCCTCTAATCGGACAGCGGTCGATCACATAACTCCACTCCATCAGCATTGGAGCGAGAGACATGAAAGACATCCAGGACACAACCGGAATTCAGGCCGCGATCATCGAAGCGTTCAATTTCCGTCATGCCTGCAAGGTATTTGATCCCGAGCGCAAGATCAGCGACCCAGAGTTTGCGACCATTCTTGAAGCGGCGCGTCTGTCGCCGACCTCGTTCGGGCATGAGCCCTTCAAGATTCTCATGATTCAGACGCCGGAAAAACGAGAACTGTTGCGCGAGTTTTCCTGGGGTGCGAATGGCATGATGAACGGCACCACCGGACAGTTGGGAACCGCAAGCCATTTCGGCATCATCCTTGCCAGCACGGCGCAAACCATGACCGCCGGCTCCGATTACCTGCAGGACTTCTATCGTCAGGTGAAGCAGTTGCCAGACGAGGTGATCGAGATATTCAACGGCGCCTATGGTAATTTCCAGCAGTCGGACCACAAGATCACCACCGACCGCGAAATCAGCGACTGGGCGGGGAAACAGGCCTATATCGTGCTGGCCAACATGATGACCACCGGTGCGCTGATGGGTATCGATTCCTGCCCCATCGAGGGGTTCCAGATGGACGCGACCTCGCAGGCGTTGGAAGAGCAATTCGGGGTTGATCCGAAACTCTACAAGCCTGCCGTTATGTTCGCCTTTGGGTATCGCGCAGCTGATCCGGAATTCCCCAAGACTCGCCGTTCCATGAAAGACACTGTCAGCTGGTTCTAAGCTTTGCCAGCCGGGGCAGGTATTGACCTTGTCCCGGCGGGTCTCAGCTTTGCTCCCAAGCGGGATTCCTGCCGATGTGTTCAAGCAGGAAATCTATGAACACCCTCACCTTTGCGGACAGGACATTGGCTTTGGGGTAAACCAGCCACAGCACTGAATCGCCCGCAACGTGGTAGTCCGGCAAAACGCGGATCAAACGGCCCGCCAAGAGGTCCTGACGGACGCTCCAGATCGAGTTTATCGAGATGCCTGCGCTTGCGATCGTTGCGATCTTCTGACTTAACCCATCATCCATGATGAGCTGGCTGCGCGCATCTCGCGGGCTGTATACTCCGCTGGGACCTGTCGGCCCCGTCAGCGGGCGCGGTTCCTGATCCGCAAATGCGATCAGATCGTGTTGGTTCAGATCCTGTGGGTGCAGCGGCGTGCCGTGTTCGGCGAGGTAATCCGGCGAAGCACAGAGAATGCGACGGTCGCTGGCCAGCTTGCGCCCTTTGAGGCTGGTGTCTTCCAGTGCAGCGTTTCTGAGAGCCAGATCAAAGCTTCCCTCGATCAGATCGAACCGGCTGTCCGAGAGACGCAAGTCCAGCGTGATGCCGGGATATTGCTTCAGGAACACTGGCAGGATCGGAGCGATATAGAGCTGCGCAAAGGTGCTGGGTGCAGTGAAGCGCAATTTGCCAGAGGGGGCTGCTTGCCCCTGTCCCAGAGCGGCGCGACCAGCCTCTTCTTGGGCAAGTATCTCGCGGGCAAAAGGCAGGAATTCGGCACCCTCCAGCGACAGCGCGACTTTGCGGGTCGAGCGGTGTAACAGGTCCGCCCCAAGTGAATGCTCCAGCTTTGCAAGCCGCGCGCTGGACACGGCAGGCGCAAGCCCAAGCTCACGCCCCGCAGCGCTGATGTTGAGCTTTTCCGCGGCCATTACGAACAGGCGAAGGCTGTCAGTATCCATCTCTTTATATCCATAATCCGAATTATCTATCCTGAAATGGACGCTTTTTATCTGATTTTCAACATGTACTTTAATGGAAAGCCACTTTGGTGGCCCTGTTTCCCAAAGAGGCTGTCATGCCCCAAACTGTCATGGTCAACTATCACGTCCACAGCCCCCGTCGTCAGGCGTTTCATATTGATGCGGGTGGTGTCGTGGGCACGGTTGTCTCGCCGGAACTTGGGGAAACCGAGGTGCCGTTGCGCAACCTGCACGGTCCCGAGTTGGATCTGACATTTGCCAGGGACAGCGTTGCCTTTATCTCGGCACCGACCAGGGTTCGGTCCTTTGCGACCGTCCAGGAGTGGTTGACAGATTATGATGCCGAACTTACAGCGCCGCTGACCCACGGGGTTGGCACCAAAGAGGTGGCGGTATTTAACATTACGGCAATAAGGGCCTGCCGTTGGATGGGCGCAGTACCGTCGATCGGATGGAGAACCCCGGCCTCATTTCGATCCGCAAGAGCCTCGAAAGCCGCACATCGGGTCGGCTTTGAGATGACCTCGCAAGGACTATGACAATGCTTGATACACTTGAGGCCCAAGGTTTTGCCACGATCAACCGGGCTTATAATACGGTCTTTCGACCGGAGCGGCTGAGCCTTGGTCTGGTCATGCCGCTCGAAGCTTATCCCAATAGCGCCGTTCCGGCGATGGATCGCCATATCGAACGGGTTCAACTGGCCGAAAAGCTGGGGTTCGCATCCGTGTGGCTGCGCGACGTGCCGTTCAATGTGCCGTCCTTTGGTGATGCGGGTCAGATTTTTGATCCCTTCGTTTACCTTGGTGCCTTGTCCATGACGACCAGCCAGATCGCGCTTGGCGTTGCCAGCATTGTGCTGCCACTGCGCCATCCGGCGCATGTGGCCAAGGCGGCGGCTTCGGTCGATGCTTTGTCAGGTGGGCGTCTGTTGCTGGGCGTTGCCTCGGGAGATCGGCCCGAAGAATACCCGGCAATGGGCATGGGCTTTCCCGATCGCGGTAAGAGGTTCCGGGACAGCATGGACTATATCCGCGCGATGGGCGAAGGTTATCCAAGCCTGAACAACGGCCAAGGGGCGCTATCCGGCGGCATGGATATGCTGCCGAAACCCACCGGTGGTCGCCTGCCGGTCCTGATCACCGGCGGCAGCCAGCAATCCCCCGATTGGGTGGCTCAGAACGGCGACGGCTGGATGACCTATCCCCGTGACGCGACCTCTCAGGGGCGCGTTGTCGCCGACTATCGCGCGCGGATCGCAGAGACCGGAGGTCAGAACAAACCGGTGATGCAATCCCTGTACGTCGATCTGGTGGCAGATGCGGACGCAACCCCGCGCCCAATCCATCTGGGGTTCCAGTCCGGCGTGAATTTCCTGCGCGGCTACCTGCAAGAGGTACAGGCACTGGGAATCAATCACGTTGCCCTCAATCTGCGCTTCAACCACGCTGATATCGAAACCACGTTGCGGTGCCTGTCTGACGAATTGCTGCCCGACTTCTCTGTTTAAGGAACCATTCATGTCCCAGATCATTCTCATCACCGGATCGACCGATGGCATCGGCTTGCTGACCGCCAAAACACTGGCCGAACGGGGCCACACGATCCTGTTGCATGGCCGCAACCAGACCAAGTTGGACAAGGCCGTGGCCGAAGTGGGTGGCACGACCGAGGCCTATGTCGCCGACCTGTCGAAATTGGCGGATGTCGAAGCCTTGGCGACGGCGATCCTTGAGCGACACGACCGGCTGGACGTGCTGATCAACAATGCAGGCGTCTATAAGGTGCCACAAACCAGAACGCCCGAGGGATTGGACGTGCGCTTTGTGGTGAACACTTTTGCGCCCTGGGTGCTGACGCAGCGCCTATTGCCGATCATCCCACAGAAGGGTCGCATCGTGAACCTGTCCTCGGCCGCGCAGGCCGCCGTTGATGTCAAAGCTATGGCCGGACAAGGCGCGCTTGACGACTTCAGCGCATATGCCCAAAGCAAGCTGGCAATCACAATATGGACACAGGAACTGGCGCGTAACTTGTCCGAGGGTCCCATAGTTCTTGCCGTGAACCCGGGGTCTCTGTTGGCCTCGAAAATGGTCAAGGAAGGGTTCGGCGTGGCCGGCAACGATCTGAGTATCGGTGCCGATATCCTGAGCCGGGCCGCACTGGCCCCCGAATTTGCGACCGCCTCCGGCCAATACTTCGATAACGACTCCGGCGGTTTTGCACGCCCCCATTCTGCGGCGCTGGATGCACAGCATGCAAATGCGGTGATGCAGGGAATCAATCAGACGATTGCGCTTATGCGGTGATATTTCGCTCTTCAATCAGCTAAATTCTCGGTCGCGATGGTGTCGTTCATTGTCGCGACCGTAATTTATTCCGGGCAACAAGCATGGGTTGTTGCGGCGGGCAATTGACGTATCGCACAGGCCAACCCGTAAACGACAGAAGACCTTTGGCCGGTTCGAAGCGCCCAGGCAGGCTCAGAGGTTTCTTTCTGCGCACGATCAGATCAATCTGTTCTGGCATCCCCGCTGCTCTCAGCTCATTGAAAGATCCTTCCTCAAATCAAATTACAAAACAGCCAACAGGGCCTGTGCCTGTGCTGCCGCGTTTTTTGTGGTCAGGGACTCAGGCGTACTGCCCAGAAGGTTCTGCAAACTCTCACAGGTCTCGGGGGTGTAGATGATCGTGCCATCCTCCGTGACGCTTTTGATCCCGTCCCATGCCAGCGACTGTTCATTGACCGCAATTGCCTGGTCCAAGCTCCACTCTAGCGGCAAGTCCAGAACAATCCCGGACGTGCTGGCCTGGACCGGATACCCGCCCAGCAACGCGCCAATCCCGGGCAAGTGGATCGATTGCGGTAACTCGGACGTAAGCGCCTGCAGGGCTCGGATCCCTGCCGAGGCCGTTACCCGGTTGAAATGCAGGTCATAGGGAAACGGAAACGGGTCCCACAGTGCTTGGCTGGCGATCGGGCTGACGTCTTCCCCGTGCACGGTTGCCTTGATCAAATGTGGGGGCAGTTCCTTGGGAGTGGGTGCGTTCAGAACATAGTATTCAAACGCGTGCTGCGCCACCAACTGCACCCGCACCTCGTTGGGGCTGCAGCCTTTGATCCGCGCCACGTAGGATTGGATTTTTGCGATAGGTTCCTGCACATTTCCAATGCCGCACGTCGGCCCATAACCCGTGCGATTTAGCACGGCATTGATTACATCTGGATAAGAGGCGCCGATCCAGACCCCGTTGAAATTCGCCTCGGTCATCTGATCCCGCAGGGCAACCATCAAAGCCAGATGTAATGCCGTATATCCGGCAAACGGTAGGCTGGCAGCGGCCTCGTCCAGCTTCCACCAGGGTAACATGCTGGGTGCAGTAAACAGATAATCGGGCGCGATTTGATCCAGCTTTGCACCAAACCCCGGTGCGTTGAAATCCAGTTCTTCGGCAATGATCTTGGGGAAAAACCCTTCGATCCCGGCCCCGATCACGGCATTGTTGGCGCGAGCCTGGGCTTTGGCCTTGTCCCGGCTGGCCACGATGATCGTATCGAACAACTGAGACCGGGCCGCGGCTTCCAGCAAATGTGTGCCCAGCTCTCCCAAGGAAAGTACCATCAAGGTTGGCTTCGCCATGGTGGCTCCTTTTCGATGATGAGCGCCGAGATCGAATCAAATCTTGTAAATGTCTATCGGAAAACGGCGTCGTTTCAAATATGAAACGATTCCAGGTCACAGGACCACCCGCCAGAGAGACTGGTAAACCGCCCAAACGCCCGTAATATCCGTGCAGACAATCATGCAATGATCCGGACATCCGAAAAATGCCGCCAACCGACACGCATAAACCCGACGCTGGGGATCCAGGTCAGATGAATATCGGAGAAACGATTCGTCAAATGCGTGCAACCCGCGGCGTATCGCTGAGCCGCCTGGCCGAGAGAGCCAATGTCTCAAAATCCAACCTGTCAAAGATTGAAAACAACGTAATTTCGCCAACCTTTGACATGATGGGTAAGATCTCTCAAGGGTTGGGAGTGACCACATCCGAATTGCTGTCGCACGGCAGGCTAACCACCGATATGCTGTCTTTTACCGATGCAGGAGAAGGAGGGAAATCTTCCAGCGGGCATTACGAGTTCGAATTTCTGTTTTCCGAACTCAGCAACCGGAAAATGATCCCGATCGTCACAACAATTCAGCCACATAAATCCGAAATGATTTCATCCCCATCTTCTCATGGAGGCGAAGAATTTTTCTATGTGATCGAGGGGACCGTAGACTTCCTGAGCGACGGCAAAGTGATAAAAACCATGAAGAAAGGTGACGCTGCCTATTTCAGCAGCGGATTGCAACATCTTGCTGTAAATCAACAGCCTCACCCGGCCCAACTGCTGTGGGTCTGGCTTGCTTGAGCATCACACGGGTCTGAACGCTGGTCGGTCCTGAACCCCTTACCACGTACGTGTTCACAGGTCAGGGCCGCGTTAACCAATGGGCTAACCCTCAAACTCTTGGTATGAATGAGGGAGCCTCGGGGGCAGGTCAGGCAAACTTTGGTCCGCCCAATATGTTTCTAGTACAAACACACCCAAAGGAGAGAATCCAAGCATGCGTAATCTCGAACTCCCCGGCCGGTCTCCTGTGATTGCCACAACTGCTGTCGCGGCAACGTCACACCATCTGGCCACTCAGACCGCGATTGCGATCTTGCAGAAAGGCGGCAATGCCATGGACGCCGCCATCGCTGCCTGCGCTGTTCAATGTGTTGTCGAACCCCAGTCGACCGGGATTGGTGGAGATTGCTTTTGCATGTATGCACCCAAAGGCAGCGACGACTATGTCGCCTTCAATGGGTCAGGTCGCGCACCCGCCGCTGCAACGCCCGAATGGTTTGCCGAACAGGGTATCACCAGAATCCAGCAACAAAGCGCCCATGCGGTCACTATTCCTGGTGCTGTTGATGCCTGGGATACACTGCACCGTGACCACGGCGTCCTGCCTTTTGCCGATGTCCTGCAACCTGCAATCGATTATGCCCAAAACGGATATCCGATCGCCTCGCGGGTCAGCGTAGATTTTGCGCGCAACCTTGGCCTGCTGCAAGGTTGCGAACATGCGTCTCGGGTGTTTTTGCCGGGTGGTCAATCTGTGCCAGAGGGACATGTTCACAAACAGCCTGATCTTGGTCGAACGCTGGAAAAGATTGCGACCCAAGGTCGTGACGGCTTTTACACCAGCGACGTAGCCGAGGACATGGTGACCTTTCTGCAGGGTCATGGTGGTTTGCACACAATGGAGGATTTCGCCAACGTCCAAGGCGATTATGTAACTCCGATCAAAGCACGCTATCACGGCTATGACGTCTACCAATGTCCACCGAACGGACAGGGTGTCATTGCGCTGATGTTGCTCAAACTGATGGAACGATTTGAGAAAGAAGGTGATACCCCGATCAACCTGGATCGGATTCACCAGGAGATCGAAGCGGGCCGTCTGACCTACCATCAGAGGGATTGCTACGTCGCAGATCCTGAACACGCGCAGGTTCCGGTTGAGTGGCTGTTATCCGATGAAAACATCGACAATCTTTACAACACGATCCAGGCAGATCAGGCACTCACCGAGATGCCGGATTTCACCCCTCCCGTTCATCACGATACGGTCTATATAACCGTCGTCGACAAGGACAGGAACGCCTGTAGCTTCATCAACACCTTGTTCCACAATTTCGGGACGGGTTTGATGGCCCCCAGGTCTGGCGTCTTGTTGCACTGCCGTGGCATGGGGTTTTCGCTCGACTCCGAACATCCCAATTGTATCGCCCCGAACAAACGCCCGCTGCATACCATCATTCCCGGAATGGTGGCCAAAGATGGAAAAACAGTCATGTCCTATGGTGTGATGGGCGGTGCCTATCAGGCCTTTGGGCACATGCAATTCCTGTCCCGCTTCCTGCAATACGGGTTCGACATACAGGAAGCTCAGGATTTGCCCCGTTTCTTTCCAAACCCCATCACAGGGAACATCGATTGCGAAGGAACACTGCCTGACGATATTACGGAGGATCTCAGAGCTCGTGGGCATCGGATTGCCGCTGCCAAGGTCCCAATCGGGGGATCACAAGCCATCTGGATCGACTGGGACAAAGGCACTTTGACCGGCGGATCGGACCCTCGCAAAGACGGCTGTGCCGCCGGGTATTGACGCGCCACTAAGACCTGGACCGGCGCACGCTGTATCAGCCTCGCCATTCCTTGAGCCCCTAAAGGCGCGCGTTCCAAATCGGGGCGGCGTGGCTTGACGTCGCAAACCCTTGCCCGCGTGTCGAAAGGAAACAGGGGCAATCGGGATGCCCGCGTGTCTTTAGGTAGGCTCCCGCCCCTGGTCCACCATTGCGGCCCAGGGGCGGGATCAGTTCGTTAGGCAGACCAGGCCCATTTGTAGTGGTGGTCTTCGTGGGCAAGATGTTTGTCCACGCCTGTCAGACCCTCGACATGGTGGCGATAAAGCGACCGCCAATAGGGCTGGATGGTGACCGCCTCTTCCTGGATCAAGGCTTCGATTTTTGCCATGACGTCGCTGCGTTTGGCCGCGTCGGCAATGCCCAACGCTTCGTCAAGCAGCGCATCAAATTCGGCGTTTTCCCAACCGAATTCATTCCAGGCTGCCCCACTGCGATAGGCCAACGCGTGGATCTGAACACCCAGAGGGCGCGGGTTCCAGTTGGTCGAGCTGAACGGATATTTGGTCCAGTCGTTCCAGAAAGTCGCCCCAGGTAGAACGGTACGCTTCACCTTGAACCCAGCATCACGCAATTGCGCAGCCACCGCGTCAGTGGTGTTACGACGCCAGTCATCGTCGATGGAGTGGATTTCCATTTCGAAATCTTCCATCCCGGCTTCCTTCAACAGCTCCAGCGCCTTGGCTGGGTTGTATTCGGTGTCGCCGATGTCGCGGTATTCCGGGTGCACCGGACCGACGTGGTGATCCTGTGCGGGCTGGCCACGGCCAGCTGCACCCAGCTCCAGCAGAACCGCGTTGTCGGTCGCCAGTTGGATCGCCTTGCGGACGCGTTTGTCGGCATAGGGGCGGATGCCTTCGACTTCGGCCAGTTGGTTGGGACGGATTACGATGGTCGCCATGGTCACCACTTCGGATTTCACGAAACCCAGACCGTCCATCACGTCGATATATTCACCAACCGATTCATACAGCATATCGACTTCGCCGGAATCCAGCGCCGCCAGATAAGCCGACGGATCGGTACCAAAATCGATGTATTTGATGGTGTCGAGATAAGGGCCGCCATAGATCTCGGTGCCCCACCAGGTGTGGTTTGTATTGCGTTCCAGCGTGGCCTTGATGCCCACTTCCAACTCGGTGATCACAAACGGGCCGGTGCCCACAGCGTTCATGGTATCCGCCGGATCATAGCTGGAATGCACGATTGCCGCAGGATAGTCGGTCATACCGGCGATCAGCGAAATATCCGGCTTGACCAGGTTCAACACCACGGTGTGACTGTCGACGACTTCGACCACCCCGTCTTTCAGCTTCTTGGTGTCCGGGTCGACCATGCTCGACATGCGGCCCGCCATCGAGTTGCCCTCGACCCCGCTGTCGCACCAGCGTTCGACATTGTTGGCAATGTCCTGAGCGGTGAAATCGTCGCCATTGTTCCATTTGACGCCCTTGCGGACATTCAATGTGTATTTGGTGGCGTCGTCGCTGACTTCCCAGCTTTCCAGCAGCATGGGGCGGATGGTGCCGTCGTTGTTGAATTCGACGCAATATTCCAGCGTCCCACGGGTCACACAGCCGATTTCGGCCCAATCCATGGTACGTACGTCCTTGAGACCCTTGATCTGCATCTGCACCCGAAGGGTTCCGCCGTCTTTGGGCGTTCCGGCCGCCATCGCAGGGCTGGGTTCGCCAATCAGGCCATAGGCTGCAGCTGCAGTCACGCCGAACCCTGTCGCACGTGTCAGGAATTCGCGGCGGTCCATCAGACCGGCCTTGTATTCATCGACGTACATTTCCACCGCTGGGTGTTTTGCAGTGTTCACACCTTGATCAGTTTGCATCTTTAACTTTCCTTGCTGGTCTTCTGTTTCGGCGAAATTAGTCTTGTTTGCCTGAAGCTCGACCCAGTGCATAAACAACACATCTGTGCCAACTATCCTGTTCGCGCAAAGCGAGTAGTGCGTGGCAGGTCCAGTTCACTCAAACGAATTTTTCGATGGCATAGACCTTCTTTTTATTTTGAGTATGCAATTGCCTTGTATGCCCACGGTGTCCCAGATGAAGAAGTTGGAAAATTGACGCTCTGGAATGCGGGCGGGAACGTCTCATACCTGTTGGTGGTGCGAGAAAGCCATAATACGATCGGACTGACCGCTGGAAATACCCAGTACACCCACTTGGTCAAAGCCGGTCCAGCTCCACCTTGTTCATGACCACCAACAGCCTGATTACAGACAGAAGCCAAACGAAAGCCTGAAACATGACCATATCCGACACGCTCACTCTTTTGGCCTGCCAAATCTGTATTCCGCCGATGGCGACATCGGCCGAACGCGACGCCCATTTAACAGCCTCCACGACCAAAGTTCGCGCCGAACTGGACCGTGCTCAACGACCCGTCGATCTGGTTGTTCTTCCCGAATTGTCGAGCCTTGACTATGCGCGTGAAACCTTTGCGCAGCTGGACGATATTGCCGAGCCTTTGGATGGCGCATCTTTTCGGGCCTGGCGTCAGGTCGCGATGGATTTGAACGTTTTCGTGTCCTACGGATTTGCCCGCGCTGGTGACGGTGGTCCTTTTATCTCGATCGGGGTGGTTGGTCCGGATGGGGTGCTGGTCGGGTATTACGACAAACTTCACCTGGCACAATACGGTGCCTCGATGGAAAAGGAGTATTTCAACCGCGGCAACCATTTGTTTGTATTCGAAGTCAAAGGGTTCCGCCTTGCGCCGATTATTTGTTACGATATCCGCATTCCTGAATTGGCGCGTACTTTGGTCTTGGATCACGATGCAGATGCAATCCTGCATTGCGGGGCCTATTTCCGGGACGAGAGCTTTCACACATGGCACCCGTTTGCCATGACCCGCGCATTGGAAAACCAAGTGTTTTTCCTGTCGCTAAACCGCGCAGGAACCAGCTATGGCAATTCACTGTTTTGCCCGCCATGGCTCGATGAAAACACGCCACCGCTCAGATTTCCGCAGACAGATGAAGCCTTCCGCATCATTACCCTGGATCGCGAAACACTCGACACCGCGCGGCGAGAGTATACGTTCCTCAAGGACAAGTTGGGGACCTACAATATCTCCCTTCATGCACCACAGCGGTCAGGCACCTGAATATAGTGTTCTGAGTGAACCCGTATTTGGGCTAGGATGCGAAGAGACCGTTGTTTTGTGGCGGGCCGTGACACGCAGTTTATTGACCAGTACTAGGCGCGGGTGATCAGGTGATACCCCGGTGCAGCCAAGGCACGCACCATCGTAATCGGCGCATCGTCGATCCAAGTGGTTCGCCCCATAACAAAGAGCGTTTCATCGACGTCTGTTTCCAGCAATTCTGCTTCTCGGTCACGGGTTGGCCTGTGCGAGACGTCGATTGCGTTATGTTGGTCTCTGTGGGCGCGATGGTCGACCTGCGACGCCCGCGCATCAAGCGTCTTTGCGGTTTGCCAGGTTTGACCCGACTGTCGAGAACATCGCCGTCTGCCGGGAGCGCCTGCCAAAGCAGGCGAACCTGTGCAGATTGGGCTCAGTTCGATTCCAGTACCGCATTGAGGAACTGCTGGGTTCGCTCGTTCTTTGGCGCACCAAACAGTTCCACGGGGCTGCCCTGTTCCGCAATGGCACCGCTGTGAAAGAAGCAAACCCGGTCCGAGATATCGCGCGCAAATCCCATCTGGTGCGTCACCATCAGCATGGTCAGGCTGTGCGCATCGACCAGCTTGCGGATGACGTTGGTCACCTCGCCGATCACTTCGGGATCAAGCGCCGAGGTGACTTCGTCGAACAGCATCACCTTGGGCCGCATCGCCAGGGCGCGGGCGATGGCGACACGCTGTTGCTGGCCACCGGACAGGCGCGACGGGTATTGGTCCGCCTTGTCGGCCATCCCGACCATGTCGAGCAATTCCAGAGACCGCTCCTGCGCTTCTTTCTTGGACATGCCCAGCACCTGTACAGGCCCTTCCATGCAGTTCTGCAGCGCGGTCATATGCGGGAACAGGTTGAAGTGTTGGAAACACATCCCGATCTTGGAACGGATGCGGCGGATATGAGAGGCGTTGGCCGGCACCAGCACACCGTTTTTTTCCATATGGGTCAGCGGTTCGCCATCCACATAAATCACCCCACCGTTGATCGTTTCCAGCGTCATCAACATCCGCAGCACGGTGGTCTTGCCGGACCCCGACGGGCCGATGATCGTGACCATCTCGCCCATGTCGATATCCAGGTTCAGGTGATCCAGAACCGTCAGCGACCCATAGCTTTTGCGCACATTGGCAAACCGTACCATCGGAATGTTGTCCCCCTCCAGACGCAGGGGGTATTGGCTCATGTCTTCGGTGTTCATTGGTTACATTCCCATTCTACGGCGCACCCATTTTTCGAAACGGGCGATGAAAAACGCGGTCGGCAGTGAGATCGCAAGGAACAGCACTCCGACCAACGTGTAAGGTTCCAGATAGCGATAGCTTTGCGCGCCTACGGCATTTGCCGTGTGCATCAGCTCGGCGACACCGATCACCGACAGCATCGGCGTATCCTTGAAAATGCCGACCAGATAATTGCCCATCCCCGAAATCGCAGGCGGCAAGGCCTGGGGAATGATCAGCCGCCGATAGGTCTGCACCGTCGACATGTTGATCGCGGTCGCGGCCTCCCACTGGCCTTTCGGCACGCTTTCAATGCCGCCGCGATAGACTTCGGACAGATAGGCGGCGTAGTGGACGCCAATCGCGATCAGACCCGAGGTCCAGGGCGACAAGTTGATGCCGAATTGTGGTCCTACATAAAAGACAAAGAACACCTGCAGCAGTAGCGGGGTCGACCTGACGAACTCTACCACCTCGCGCACGCAGAAGGTTAGCGGACGCCATGGGGTACGCTGCGCCAGCACCAGTACCAGCCCCAGAACAACCGCAATCAGATATCCGCCACCGGCCGCCAGCAAGGTCTTGCCTGCGGCCTCGATAAACCGGGGGAGAAGCTCCCACGTCCAATCCCAACGCCATTCCATGGCTCAGGCCCTCCCGATCTTGAACGCCATCTTGCGTTCGAATGCGCGCATGAATGGCGTCACGCAAAAGCGTGCGAAAACGTAGTAGATGATTAATGCAGTGCCAAAGGTTTCAATCGACAGGAAGGTCGAGATGTTGATCTGGCGGGCGTGGAACATCAGGTCGGTCACCGAAATCAGCGCCACCAGCGCGGTGCCTTTCAGGATCTCGATCACCAGGTTGCCCCAAGGTGGCAGCATGATAACCAGCGCCTGCGGCAGGATGATCCGGCGCATCCGCTGAGCGGTCGTCATGTTTATGGCCATGGCGGCCTCCCATTGCCCTTTTGGCACGGCAAGGATGGCACCCCGGACCAGTTCGGCACCATAGGCGCCCATGTTCAGACCGACGGCGATGAAACCGGCGGTGAATTTATCCATGGTGATTCCAAACAGGGGCAGCACAAAGAAGATCCAGAACAGTTGGACCAGCAACGAGGTGCCGCGAAAGATTTCGATATAGACGGTGGCGGCCCCTTTGATCGCGGGGTTCGACGCAAGGCGCATCAGGCCAAAGGTCAGCGCGATGGCGACCGAAACAACGGTGGCCAGCACGAACTGCACCAGCGTGATCAGAGACCCGTCGACCATGCGGCCGCCATAGTCTTGGAGGAATTCAAAGTAGGACAAGACAGGCGTTCTCCGCTTCTGTCCCGATGAGGGGAGTTGAGGGGGGGCGGTGCCCAGGAACCGGGGCACCGGGTCTTGATTGCGAGAGAGAGGCGCGCCTTAGCGGTTGGCGCAGGCCCATTCCATGGACGCGTCGTCACCGGGTACGTTCGACGGCAGGTAGTCCCACTGTTCGACCTTGGACAGCATGTCGTCGGATCCGATGTACCCCGGCATCGCCGCGTTGAAGTCGGCGCGGAACTGATCGTCTTCGGGGTGGAAGCCGACGGCGACCCAGTTAAAGGTCCACTGTGGCAGCGCATTGGTGTCGGTATGGCCGATCCCGTCGGTTTTCGCCGCCAGATCATAGGCTTCGACCGCCGTCATGGCGCCAATCTCGGCGCGCCCAGCCTTGACCGCCGCCAGCACTTCGGTGGTGCCGGGCAGCTGCATGATCTTGCTTTCCGGGATGCCGACCTTCAGCGCCTCTTCGACATTCACATAGCCCGCAACGGCCGCCATGGTGACACCGGCGTTCTTGATGTCCTCGTAGGTCTGCAGGCCGCCCGGATTTCCATCGGGCACGATAAAGGCGTTGCCGAACTGGCCGATCGGCTCGGAAAAGTCGATATTGGCGCAGCGCGACCCCAGAATGTACATGCCGCCGGTGATCACATCAACGCGGCCCGCCATCAGGCTGGGGATTAGACCGGCCCAGTCGGTGACAACCGGTTCGATTTCGGTGTGACCCATTCTGGCCAACAGATCGAGCGTGATCTGGTTCACAAAGCCCAGCGGTTCATTGTTTTCGCCCGGATGCGCCCAGGGCGCGGCAGCGGCAAAGCCGAGACGGATCGGTTCACCCGCAGCGATGCGATCTTCGAGCGGCCCCGCGAGCGTGGCGCTGGCCGTCAGGGCCAGGGTGGCGGAAACGATGCTTCCCAGAAGTTTGGATTTCATTGGTGGTTCTCCTTGCTGTTGGACATGACGCACCCGGTCCGGCGACTGGATCGCCAGATGGTGGGCCGGATTTCCCGACGCACGGTTTTCCGCATCTTTTCGGGAGAGAGAGGGCCGGTGGTCACCTCACGAGGCGCAGTCACCGGCGAGAATTGGTTTGGGTTCAGTAGGGCGCTTGGACACCTCCCATTTCGACATAGACGGATTTGATCTGACTGTAGTGATCCAGCGCCGCACGCGAGTTTTCGCGGCCAACGCCGGATTTCTTGACCCCGCCAAATGGCATTTCGACGGGCATGATATTATGGGTGTTGATCCAGCAGGTTCCCGCATGAATGCGGTCGATCACCCGGTGGGCGCGCTGCAGGTCGCGGGTAAACACGCTGGCGGCCAGCCCCAGGTCAGTGTCATTGGCGCGGGCGATCACCTCGTCCTCGGTGCTGAATTCCAGGATGGACAGGACCGGGCCAAAGATCTCTTCGCGGGCGATCCGCATGTCGTCGGTCACCCCCGTGAACACGGTGGGCAGCACATAAGCGCCCCGTGCCAGCCCATCGCCTTTGGCCCGGCCTCCGCCACACAGCAACCGGGCCCCCTCTTCTCGCCCAAGCTGCATGTATGACAGCACTCTTTCCATATGCGCCTGCGAAATCAGCGGCCCCATCTGGGTTTCGGGGTCCAATGGGTCGCCCAGACGGATGGCGCGCACGCGTTCGACAAGGCGGGTTTCGAATTCCGCACGGATGTTGCGATGCACGAATACCCGGGTTCCATTGGAACAGATCTGCCCGGCGGAATAGAAATTCGCCAGGATGGCACCGCTGACCGCTGCGTCCAGATCCGCGTCGTCAAAAACGATCAGGGGGGATTTACCGCCCAGCTCCATCGTCACATGTTTGATATCCGCGCCCGCCGCTGCCATCACCCGCGCGCCGGTTTGCACCGACCCGGTGAGAGAGACCTTTTCGATGTCCGGATGCGCCACCAGGGTGCTGCCCACTTCGCCATATCCCTGTACCACATTATACAGCCCTTTGGGCAACCCGGCTTCGGTCAGGATCTCGGCGACCTTGAGCGCACAAAGCGGCGTGACCTCGGACGGTTTGAATACAACAGCATTGCCACAGGCCAGCGCTGCGGCACCCTTGTAGGCCGCGATCTGGGTGGGGTAATTCCAGGCACCGATGCCCAGACACACCCCCAATGCGATGCGTTTGGTATAGACGAAACTGTCGCCCAGCGGGATGCATTCACCATTGATCGTACTGGCAATACCGCCATAAAATTCAAAGGCTTCTGCGCCCGACAGCGCATCCGCGACGATGGTTTCTTGATAGGGTTTACCGGTGTCGAGCGTTTCCAGCACCGACAGATCATGATTGCGGTCGCGCATGATATCGGCGGCCCGGCGCAGGATGCGGCCACGGTCCGCCGGCAGGGTGCGTTCCCATTCCACTTGCGCGCGTTTGGCGCTGGCCACTGCACGTTCGATCAGCGCCGGTGTGGCGGAATGCAGACGGGCGACGACCTCTCCGGTCGCGGGGTAAACGCATTCGATCAGCGCGCCGGACGCGTCTTCCACATAGGCGCCGTCAATGTAATGAGAGGCGACCGGCTGGGCGCGCAGATCCACCGAGGAGTCGCCTGCGGCAGTTCTGGTTGGATGGTCCAGTGTGACTTGCATAGAAGCTCCCCCTCCAAGCGGAGAATCACAGACGGTTCGCGTCGCCTGATTCGTGGCTGGTCTTGGAAAAGGTTACGCCCGAAAAAACGTATTACGCAATACACTTTTCGGATACATTATTTTTTTGCCCGTAACTTCCACTTTTAGTACGAAATTCGAAAAGAAGCCTCATAAATGGCGCATATCACGCAATATCGCGAATCCCAGCGCTAGCCCCAGTTGCTTTTCAGCAGGAACTGATTCTTGAAATTCTTGAGCCCCGTCATCACGTCGCTTGACCCGATATCGGGGCTATTGTGGACATGTTCGCTGAGGACCGCCAAAAAACCCGCGCGATCCTCGCTGACGATCTCGATCAGCAAGTCATAAGCACCGCTGACCCAGACCACATAGACGATCTCATCCAGCTGCGCCAAACGGGTCGCGACGTCCTCGGGCCGGTGGCCCGGTGCGACTTTCAGGCCGATCATCGCTTCGGTCCGGTATTCGGAAACCCCGGGATCGGTGATCGCCACAATGCGCAGCGCGCCGCCGGACTTCATCGCTCCGACTCGGTTGCGCACGGTGCCTTCGGACACGCCCAACTGCTGAGCGATCTCAGAAAACGCCATACGCCCGTCGCGCTGCAACCGGTCGATGATTTCGCGGTTCAGTCGGTCGTCCAACAATGCCAGCCCGGCGCTGCGCGCCCCGCCCTCTGTTGCCAGGTTACGTTTTCGCACATTCGGGTCGCTTTGACGGGTCTGATCACTCATGGGAGGCTCCAAAATTTCGAATATCGAATTTATAGAGCGGAAAACGTAGTTTTTTGAAGCATATTTTCGGTTGACGCAGACGATTTCGCAATCAACCTTCGAATTACAGTTTTTGCGGCAGCCTCGGCCACCGCCATACAGACCCCAAACAAGGAGGTAGCGACCCATGACAACCGCAACCCAAAAGCCCGAAGTCAGCACTTTTGCAGGTAATTTTCAGGGCTATGCCCAATCTCAACCAGCTGAAATTGATGAGGAAATCTCACGCGTCGGACCGGCGACCCCTGGAGGCGAATATCTGCGCCGCTTCTGGCACCCAGTCTATATGACAGACGACCTGGGTGACCTACCCAAGGCAATCACCATTCTGGGCGAAGAACTGGTTCTGTTCCGCTATGGCGACGGTACGAAAATCGGATTGGTGCACAAATACTGCCCGCACCGTCGCGCTTCGTTGGAATATGGCAAATGCGAAACCCGCGGCATCCGCTGTTGTTACCACGGCTGGCTGTTCGCGCCCGATGGCGAAATCCTCGAAGCTCCGGCCGAGGATTCAACCGCCCGCGCTGTGGAAATGGTCAAGGAACGCACCCGCCTGGGTGCCTATCCGGTGATCGAATATCGCGGACTGATTTTCGCCTATATGGGCCCGTCGGACAAACAGCCGGACTTCCCGATCTATGACGCCTTTGAACACGAAGGCATGACCAGTGCGCCTTACAAGGCACCCTATACCTGCAACTGGATTCAGGTGCAGGACGCGATCATGGATCCGACCCACACCACTTTCCTGCACAGCCAGAATAGCCACCCGCAGTTCTCCGAAGGGATGATGGCCAGCGGTCAGCTGAAATTCTACGAGCGTCACGAAAACCACTTCCTTGGCACATCGACCCGCCGCATTGGCGATAATGCCTGGGTGCGCCTGAACGAATTGATCCTGCCGAACTTTACCCAGGCTGGATCCGCCTATGCCGCCGACGGCACCGAACAGCGTTACTTTGGCCGGTCGTGCTTTACCCGTTGGGTGGTGCCGGTCGATGACGAAAACACCATGGTCTATGCTTGGGCCAACTTTGGCGACCGCTGGGATCCGCATGAATACAACACCCGCGAAGGTCACGAAAAGATGGAGCAGGGCGAGGTGCTGGACCGCACCCCCGAAGAAAAGCAGCGCTATCCCGCTGACTCCGAAGCGGTTGAAGGCATGGGCGCGATTTCCACCCACAAGGGCGAAAACCTGATGCCGACCGACCGTGGCATCTCGCTTTATCGGCGCCGGGTGCGCAAGGCGATCCGCGATCTGGCAAATGACAACATCGAACCACCCCAGCCCAAGACCTTTGAAGGCCATTCGGTACGCACTTACGGCCAGGACACGGTGCTAACCATGCCCGCGATCGAAGGCCGCGATGACGGGGAATACCTGATGTCGATCGGTGCCGCCGTCATGGATATGCAGTTCGATCACGAAGACTGGTGTGACGAAAACCGCGACACATCAATCATCGCAAAGCTCAAAGAGATCGAAGCCAATGGCATCGGCTAAATCCGGCTGCGCCTCCTGCCCCAATGCGGGGCAGGGTGGCTGCTCTCAATTCGCGCGAACGACAAAGGACAAAACCGATGACCGTGAAGGTTCACGTCAAAAATAACCGCTGGGCCGAAGGCTCATTCCCGAACACGCCCGAAGGCGAAGAGGTATTCACCGTCACCCGTGACCGGTTTGAAAGTGCGCTGGCTGAGTTTCCTGGCGTGCAGGGTCAGCTTGATCCGTTTGTCGATTGGGACACAGACAATTGGGCGAGCTCCATGGCCGAGGCCGAGGTGCTGTTGACCTGGGACATGCCAACCGAAAATCTGGCCGAAGTGGCGCCAAACCTGAAATGGATTCACTGCATTGGTGCAGGTGTCGAACACATGCTGCCGATGGACTGGCTACCGGATCACGTAACGCTGACCAACAACAAGGGCGTGCATGCGGCCAAGGCTGGTGAATTCGGGCTGATGGCAGTGCTGATGCTGCATTCGCATATGCCCGCCATCGTCACCAACCAGCGCAGCGCCGTCTATGACTCGCTTTATTGTTCGCCGATCGCGGGCAAGACGCTGGTGGTGCTGGGCACCGGATCGCTGGGCGGTTCCGGCGCGGCGATGGTAAAACCGCTGGGCGTCAATTTGATCGGGGTAAACCGGTCGGGCCGCGACGTGGAAGGTTGCGACCGCTGTGTCACCACCGAACAGCTGGACGATGTGCTGCCGCTGGCCGACTACCTGCTGATCGCCACGCCTGACACGCCGGAAACCCGTGGGCTTATGGATCGCCGCAGGCTGGACCTGATGAAGCCCACCGCCGGCATCGTCAACATCGGGCGCGAAGCGGTGATGGATTACGACGCGCTCTGCGACAAACTGGAAGAAGGCTCAGTGGGCGGTGCCATCCTCGATGTGTTCGACCCGGAACCCATCGCGGCAGAGTCGCGCCTGTGGAACACCAAGAACTTGATCATCACGCCGCATGTCTCGGCCGATGACGGCGACGCCTATGTGCCGCTGACGCTGGGGCTGTTCTTCCGCAATATGGAGCTGTTCCTGAAGGGCGAACCGCTGCTGAACCCCATCGACCCCAAGCTTGGATACTGAGGAGTTACTCATGAATATCGGATTTATCGGCCTTGGCGTCATGGGTGCCCCGATGGCGGGGCACCTGGCGGATGCGGGCCACACGATCTTTACCTGCCTCAACCGTTCGCCGCTGCCGGATGAGCTGTCGGGCAAAGCGGTGGAGGTCGTCGGCTCCCCCGCCGAAGTCGCGGCCCATTGCGACACGGTCATTGTCATGGTGCCGGACACCCGGGACGTGGAGCGGGTGATAACCGGCGAAAACGGCGTGCTGATCAATGTGCACGAAGGCTCGCTGGTGATCGACATGTCGTCGATCAGCCCGATTGCCACGCAGGAACTGGCCGCGGCAGTGAACGCCAAAGGCGGGCTGTACGTCGACGCGCCGGTGTCGGGCGGCGAGGTCGGGGCCAAGGCCGCCAGTCTCACCATCATGTGCGGCGGGCCGCAGGCAGCGTTTGACCGGGCGACGCCGCTGTTTGAGGTGATGGGCAAGAACATCACCCTGATCAGCGAAAACAATGGCGCAGGCCAGACTTGCAAGATCGCCAACCAGATCATCGTCGCGCTGAACATCGAAGCGGTGGCCGAGGCGCTGGTGTTCGCCTCCAAAGCCGGCTGTGACCCGGCCAAAGTGCGCGAAGCGCTGATGGGCGGGCTGGCCACATCACGCATTCTGGAGGTGCATGGTGAGCGAATGATCAAGCGGACCATGGATCCGGGATTCCGCATCAACCTGCATCAGAAAGACCTGAACCTGGCGCTGAGTTCCGCCAAGGCGCTGGGGGTGTCGCTGCCCAACACCGCGACGGCGCAGGAACTGTTCAATTCCTGCGCGGCCCATGGCGGCGCGAATGACGATCATTCCGGCATGGTCAAAGCGCTGGAGCGGATGGCGAACCATCCGGTCGCCGAGTAAACACACGACTTAGTGGCGGTCCCGCATGACGGGGCCGCAATATCAAAAAATTCTGCGAATTTTTTAGCCCGCCCGGACGTCAGGTCCCGGATTTTCCTAACAGCCAATCCATGAAACGCACCGCGTTGGGGGTCGGGTTGTCCACCTGGTTCTGCACCACGAAATACCCATCTCGACCAGGAATCCGGATGTCGAAGGGCACGACAAGCTCTCCCCGCTCGATCATCCGGTCAACCAGCGTGCCGTGGCTCATCGACACCCCCTGCCCTTCGCGCGCCAGGTTCAGTGCCAGCACATAGGTGCTGAAATAGTGCCGGTTCGACAGCGAAATGCTGCGCAGGCCCGCCTGTTGCAACCAGTAGTCCCAGGCATCGCCAATCCCGGTCAGATCCAGAATGCGTTCCCCCGCCAGATCCTGTGGATCGCGCAGACGGTCGGCCACCGACGGCGCGCAGACGGGAAAGAGGAACTCCGCCCTCAGCGCATGGGTACGCCCGTCGAACCGTTCTTCCTTGCCATAGTGGATTTCAATATCGGCGTTGCTCTCCAGGAAATCCTGTTCCCACAGCGCGGTTGAAATTGTCATTTCGACGTCCGGATTTGCCTCCATGAATTCATGGATATGCGGCGTCAACCAGAAGGTGGCAAAAGCGTAGTTCGATTTGATGTGCAAATTGCGATCTGACGAATAGCCCAGAAAGCTGCGCGTCCCTTCCTCGAGCGCGTTGAACGCGCGCACCACGGTGGGCAGATAGTTCCGCCCCGCCTCGGTCAGGCGCAGGCCCCGGTGGCCGCGCAGAAACAGCGGCTGATTCAGGTGTTGTTCCAGCAATCGCACCTGTTTGCTGACGGCTGATTGCGTAATCAACAGTTCCTCTGCCGCATCCGTAAAGGACAAATATCGCGCCGAAACCGCGAAGGCGCGCAGCCAATGTAGCGGCGGTGTCGAAATTTTTCGTTCATTTGCAGACATTTGCTAGCCTCGAAACAGGTATTCCATTTCGTCGCACCATGCACTGAAATTGGTCGTTTGAAAAGATGCACACAAATTGCCCTTATCGAAATCAGCAAAAATGTCTGCCGATCCAACGGTCAGGCCACAGCACCCCAGCAAGGAGACAAAGGTTTGAAAATCGCCTTTACCGATTTCGTTCAGCCCGATCTTGACCTAGAAACCGCGCTCATCACTGACGCCGGGCTCGAGATGGTCGTGGCGGACCCGCACTGCACCACCGAAGATGAGGTGATCGCACTAGTCAAATCCAGCGGTGCCGATGCCATCGTGTCGCTTTATGCGCCGATCACCGAAAAGGTGTTTGCCGCCCTGCCCAACCTTCGCATCGTCAGCGTGCCGCTGGTCGGCGTCGATGCCATCGATATGGAAGCGGCAGGCAAACACGGTGTCTGGATCGCCCATATCCCCGACGCCTGGGTGTCCGAGGTCGGCGTGCATGCAGCCGCCATGGCCCTGTCGCTGGTCCGCCATCTGCCCTTCTATGACCGCTCGGTGCGCGAACGTCGCTGGAACTACGAAGAGCCCGGCGTGCTGCACCGCACCCATGACATGACCTTCGGCCTGATGGGCTGTGGCCGTATCGGCCAGCAGGCCGCGCGCAGTGCTGCGCCCAGTTTCGGCAAGGTCATCGCCTATGACCCCTATATGCCCGCCGACGCCTGCCCCGATTGTATCGCACAGGTCGCCACGATCGAAGAGCTGTTCGAACGCGCCCATGTGGTGTCGCTGCATTCGCCGCTGACAGCGGAGACGAAACACATCGTCAACGCCGACCTTCTGGACCGGATGCAAAAGGGCAGTTTCATCGTCAACGCCTCGCGCGGAGCGCTGATCGACCCGAACGCGCTGCTGGCGGCACTGGATAGTGGTCAGCTGGGCGGCGCCGGTCTCGATGTGTTCGAGGTCGAACCGCCCAACCCGGATGATCCGCTGCTGCATCACCCGCGGACGGTCGTGTCGCCGCATGCTGCCTATTACTCGGTCGAAGCCGACGAAGAGGGCCGCTCCCGCGCCATCAAGAACGTCATCACTTACGCCAACACAGGCGCCCCGGATCACTACGTCGTCAAAGGCGAGAAATAGGACATGCGCGATATGCCCCCTGAAAATCAAACCGATACAACCGAAATGACCTGCGGCGAGGCGTTGCTGCATCTACTCAAGGCCTACGGGATCGACACCGCCTTTGGCATCCCCGGTTATCACACCGTCGAATTCTACCGGAACTTTGACAAAATGGGGATCCGCCAGGTAACCCCGCGCCACGAACAGGGCTCGGCCTATGGTGCTTATGGCTATGCCGCGGCGACCGGCAAACCGGGCGTCTGTTTCCTGGTCACCGGCGCAGGCGTCACCAACGGCGCCACCGCGATTGGCGAGGCTTATTCCAATTCGATCCCGATGCTGGTGTTCACCACCATGAACAACGTGCATGAACTGGGCATGAACGGCGGGCGAATGCACGAACTGCGCTCGCAAGAGGACATCCTGGGTCAGGTTTCGGCGTTCACCCACACCCTGCTCGACGCCAAGAACCTGCCCGAAGTTCTGGCGCGTGCCTTTACCGCTTTCAACTCGGGCCGTCCGCGCCCTGTCAGCATTCAGATCCCGCAGGACGTGCTGGCAGGCCCGGCAGGCTTTGACATCGACGCCTGGCCCACAGCGCCGCGGGCAGGTCCCGACCCGGAAGAAACCGTGCGGATCACCGATATGCTGGCCGATGCCAAAACACCGATGATCGTCGTGGGCGGTGGCGCAATCCGGGCTTCGGACGAAGTGTTGAAACTGGCCGAACGGCTGGACGCGCCGGTGGTCAACAGCTGCGCGGGCAAGGGCGTCATCCCCGAAGATCACCCGCTGTGCCTGGGCTTCACCCAGGCGTTCGACCCGGTGCGCGACATGCTGCGGGATGCGGATGTGGTGCTGGCCGTAGGCACGGAATTTGCCGAACCCGACCGCTATTTCACCGCTGATTACCCGATCAATGGCCAATTGATCCGCATCGACATCGACCCCGGTCAGCTGATGCATTATTCGAAACCCAGCGCCGCGTTGCTGAGCGACAGCAAATCCGCGCTGACCGCGATCCTGTCGGGGCTGGAACACCGCAACGGTCCGCAGGTGACCACCGCCGGCGCGACACGCGTGGTCGAAGCAAGCGCCCAGTTCAACGGCGATCTGTGCAAGGAATCCCCGAAACACAAAAAAGCGCTGGAGATCATCCACGACGTGCTGCCAGATAATACTATCATCAGCGCCGACGCCTCGCAGATCTGCTACACGGGGCTCTATCACTATCCGATGAAGCACCCGAACCTGTTCCATTTCCCCAATGGATACGCAGCCATGGGTTTTGGCATGCCGGTCGCCATCGGCATGAAGGTCGGCGCGGGTGACCGTCCGGTGGCCTGCATCACCGGCGACGGGTCCTTCCAGATGACGATCGAGGAGTTGGCGGCCGCCGTCGAACAGAACCTGTCGATCCCCATCGTGGTCTGGTCCAACGGCGGCTATCAGGAAATCCGCGAATATATGGACAGCAAGGGCCTGCCCACCATCGGCTGCAATATCTACAACCCCGATTTCACCAAAATCGCCGAGGCGTTCGGCGCCCGTGGCTTTCACCCGCAAAGCGGGGATGAACTGCGCGCCGCGCTGGAAACCGCGCTGGTGTCCGAAGGGCCGACGATCATCGAAATCGATGAAACCGACGCCTGGCTGCAATAGCAGTCGGGCCCCGGGTTGGAGGACGCGATATGATCACGAACGCAATAACGTCCAACATCAAAATGGACAAAAAACAGCTCAAGGCGTTGATGCGGCGCAGCGACCGGCCCGGGCTGATATATCTGATTTCCTGGGTCGCGCTGCTGGTGGTAACCGGCATTCCGGTCCTGCTCAGCGTCGGGAGCTGGGGGTTTGTTCCCGCCATCCTGCTCTATTCGGGATGTTTCGCTGTGTCGGCCTATGCGCTGTCCCATGAATGCGCCCACGGCACCGCCTTTCGCACCCGCTGGCTGAACGAGGCGGTGTTCTGGATCACCTCGCTGCTTTATTACGAGGAACCCCTGCACCGCCGCTACTCCCACGCCAGCCACCACACCCACACCTGGATCGAAGGCGAAGACAACCAGATGCCCTACGCCCCGATCCCGCTGACCTTTGCGGGCTGGGTCGAGGAGATCCTGGGCCTGGGTCTCTACTGGCATCAGACCAAGATGTTCGTGGCCCATTCACTGGGGGTTTTTTCGGATAACGTCAGACGGGTGACGCCGGTCAGCGAATTGCCCCGGATGCAGCGCAACACCCAGATTTGCGTGGCAATCTATGTCGGGCTGGCAGTGGTCAGCATCTATGCGGGCTGGATGTGGCCGGTCTATCTGATCGTCATTCCCCGCGTGCTGGGCGGCCCGATCATGAACGCCTTTATCCTGATGCAACATGTGGAAATGGCGGAAAACCAACCCAATATCGTGCAGTCCACGCGCAGTTTCCGCACCAATTGGTTCTTTCAGTTTCTCTATTTCAACATGAACCATCACATCGAACATCACCTTTATCCCACGGTGCCGTTCCACGCCCTGCCCGACCTCAGTGATAAACTGGGCGACCAGTTGCCTGCCCCGGATCCCGGCTTTCTCAGCACCCATTGGGAGGTTCTGAAAATCACCATCCGCCGCTCGCTGGGCCGCAACGACCGGTCCCGCAAAATCCGCCAAGCCTTTTCCGACGACCTGACAGGAGCCGAAAATGACCGCTCAATGGCATGACGCCTGCGCCACCAATGATGTGGACGACGAAGATCTGATCACGATGAAGCTCGCAGGCCGAGTGGTCGCGATCTACAACACGCCCGAAGGGTTCTTTGCCACCGCCGGCATGTGCACGCATGAGGATGAATCGCTCGACGGCGGGCTGGTGATGGACGGGGTGATCGAATGCCCGCTGCATCAGGGCCGGTTCTGCGTGCGCACGGGCCGTGCGCTCAGCGCGCCTGCGGTGGAAAACCTGGTGACTTACGAGTTGCAGGTCAAAGATGGCCGCGTTTGGGTAAAGGTCTGATCCCATGCGCTTTGCCGACATGACCCTGACCCAGGCTGCCCGCACCACGCCGGTGGTCGAAATGACCGACACGCTGGAGATGATCGACCTCGCGAAAATGCGGGCTTATCGGTTGCAGCGCCTGCGGGACGAGATGAAACGCCAGGACGTGGGCGGCTGCGTGCTGACCTCGGTCTATTCGATCCGCTACGCCACCGGCATGCGCGACGCGGGCGTTATGCAAAGCCATATTCCGCTGAGCTATCTGTTTGTCCCCGCCGAAGGACCAACGGTCTATTTCGACGGCGAAACCGGTAAGCAGATCGCACACGGGCTGGAGACGATTGACGAACTGGGCGACGAGGCGATCCAGATCTCCTACATGTTCGCGGGTCAGCGCATGGACGAGATGATCGACCGCTGGGTCAACCAGATCGCCGCGCTGATGCAGCGCCATGGCGGTGGCAGCAAACGGCTGGGCATGGAAAGCCCGGTGCCGCAGGTGGCGGCGCTGTTTGCGAACAAGGGGCTTGAGGTTGTTCACGCCCATAAGGTCATTGAACCCGCCCGCGCCATCAAATCGGTCGAAGAAATCCTGTGCATGAACTACGCCATCGCCGTGGCCGAAGACGGCATGTGGCGAATGCGCGAAGAACTGCGCCCCGGCATGACCGAGATCGAACTGTGGTCACACCTGTGGAAGGCCAATGTGGAGGCCGGGGGCGACTGGATCGAAGGCCGCCTGCTCGCCGCCGGAGATCGCACAAACCCCTGGCTACAGGAGGCGTCGGGCCGGATCATTCGCCCCGGCGAACTGGTGGCGTTTGACACCGATATGGTCGGCCCGCTCGGCTATTCGGCGGATGTCTCGCGCACCTATTACTGCGGCTCGGGCCGTCCGACCGATTACCAGCGCGAACTCTACGGGCGGGCGTATGAGGAGATTCAGCACAATCTGGAACTCATGAAACCCGGCATGTCGTTCCGCGAGGTGACGGAAAAGGGCTTCAGACAGCCCGAACAATTCCGCGACCAGCATTATGCGGTAATGGCCCATGGCATCGGCATGTCCGACGAATGGCCCTGCATCTACTACCCCCAGGACGAGGCCCTGATTTATGACGGCGAACTGCAACCCGGCATGGCCATGTGCGTCGAAAGCTACGTGGGCGAGATCGGCGGGGCCGAAGGCATCAAGCTCGAAGAACAGGTGCTGATCACCGAAGACGGCTGTGAACTCCTGTCGAAATTCCCGTTCGAGGACAACCTGCTGGGCCATGAGGTCTGAACCCGCTAGCCTCTCCCGCATCACGTCCCCGGGAGAGCGTAAGAGAAATGAAACTGAAACACGTCAGCCTGACTGTCCGGGACATCGACCGGTTGACCTGGTTTTATATGGAGGTCTTCGGATGTGAGATCCGCCGCCCCCTCACCGTTCTGAGCGGCGCAGCGTTCAGCAAGGGCAACGGGCTGCCCGGCGTGAAAATCCGTTCTGCCTGGCTCTCCCTGCCCGGGTCCGATTCGTTCCTTGAGTTGCTGGAATACAGCGAAACAGCGCCGCGTACCCGGCCCCGGGTCAATGAACCGGGCTGGGGGCATCTGTCTTTTGCCGTACCCGACATCCACCAGACCTGCGTGCAGATCATCGGGCACGGCGGGGAGTGGCAGGGTGACATCACAAACCTCGGCTCAGACACGGCCCCCTTTCTGGCCATCTACATGCGCGACCCCGAAGGCAATATTCTGGAACTGGAGCAGAGCGCTTCCTAAGCCCGTCGGTCCGGCACCATGGTAAGACGGTTCATGCCGGTTGCAGCATTGCTGCCGCAACCGGCATGAACAGGGTCAGATCTGCTTTTCCGGCAGATGCACCACCAGACCATTCAGGTCGTCAGTCACTTTGATCTGACAGGTCAGACGCGACCGAACCGGATCCGGTTCCCAGGCAAAATCCAGCATGTCCCGTTCCATGTCGTCCATACCCGGGATCCTGGCGGCCCAATCCGGGTCCACATAAACATGGCAGGTGGAACAGGCGCAGGCCCCACCACAATCGGCCTCGATCCCGGGTAGATTGTGGTCACGCGCACCTTCCATCACGGTCAGGCCGGCGGCCACTTCAACGACATGCTTGGTGCCGTCATGTTCGACATAGGTGATCTGAGCCATCAATGTCAGTCCTTTCTCATTCAGCCGGTATGGCGGTTTCATTGGGATTGTCGGTGAAATAGGCGATGCGTTCGTTCAGCACGCCGGTCTGGTCAAAGCGGATACAGGCGGCACCGCGAAATTCGGTTCCGGTGACGCGCCACCAACACCAAGCAATCGCAGGGGCGACTGCGGGATTCGTATCCACAACCGTCAGATCCGAATACTGCAAGAACGGCACGGGCACCTTGCCGCCCGCCATTTCAGCACCTGCTGCACGGAATTCCTCAAAAAAACGACGAAAACCGTCGCGCCTGATTCGTCCTGTGTCCGGGTCATCGTAGAAGAACGTAGGGGCGGTCGCCGACAGGCTCAGGTCCGCGTCCCCTGTGCGCCAGCCTTCCAGATAGAGGTCAAGCCATTCTCTTTGCTGCATTTTTTAAAACCACCTTAGCGAAATTGCAAAACCGCGGGCTACGCCAAACTGCGCTGGGGCTGCTTAGCTTGAGAGATTCGCAGGCACCTGACCCTTAGCCTACTGGTTCAGCCGAAAACTGACCGAAAATCAAACAATAAATTCATATTAGAGAGGGCTGAATTGCGTATTAGGCAAAATAAAGGTTGCAATATTACTGATTCAGCATACCTTGATTCGTAATTCGCAAGCCACGCTGCCCATCATGCCCCAGATCGGGAGAGCGGCCCCAACAGGAGGGACCTTGTGACCGGAACAGTCAGCAATTCAACTTCTTCGGCAGGAATGCCGAAACCGAATACTCCAGTGCCACGGCAACGGTTCTTCGAATTCAAGAAGGATATCCCCGCCAGCTGGAGCGTGATCCTCGGCATCGCCGTCTGGATTTGTTTCTTTGGCTTTTGGGAATTCGCGGTCTGGCAGCAATGGACCAACGAAATTCTGCTGCCCGGCCCGGTCAAGGTGCTGGACGCACTCTATACCATGTTCGCTGAAAACGGGTTTTTCAACGATGTACTAATCAGCGTCTGGCGCGTCATGTTCAGCTTTGGGCTGGCCTGTGCCGTCGCCATCCCGCTGGGCATCCTGATGGGCACCTTTCGCACAGTCGAAGCCTTCTTCAGCCCCTTTGTGTCCGCTTGGCGCTATCTGCCTGCCCCGTCGTTCATCCCGCTGTTGCTGATGTGGTTCGGTGCCGGCGATACCCAGAAACTGGCGCTGCTGTTTATCGGGGTGATCTGGTTCCTGATCACGCTGATCTCGGATCACGTCAAGGCCGTGCCTGCGGATTTGATCCGGACCTCGGTCACTCTGGGCGGCAGCCGCTGGCAGGTGCTGCGCACCGTGGTGGTGCCCGCCTCGCTGCCCAATATCACGATTGCCATGCGTCAGATGCTGGCGGTCAGCTGGACCTATCTGGTGATTGCCGAAATCACCGCCGCAGATGCGGGTATCGGTGCCGTGATGATGCGCGCCAAACGGTTCCTGCATGTGGACGAAATCATGGCCGGGATCCTGGTGATCGGTGTGCTTGGCCTGTTCTTCGATTTCCTGCTGCGCCAGGTGTACCGCTTTGCATTCCCCTATCTGGAGGGCCGTAGCTGACCCCAAAGACATGACCCAATACGCCCATCAAGCGGACAAACCGCACAGGTCGAAACCTATGGGCTTTCCCAACAGGAAAAGGAGACAAACATGAACCGGACCCAATTGCGCAACACGACAGCAGCCCTGTTACTTGCCTGTGCCCCAACGTTCGCCACGGCAGCCGAAGAGGTCAAGATCTCAGGCTTCACCTGGCCCGGCTACGGCTTTTGGCACATTGCGATCGAAAAGGGCCTGGCCCCGGATCTGGACCTGCAATACCAGACCATCGAAGACCCCTATGAAAGCTTCAACCTGGTTGCAGCCGGGCAGATGGATGTGGTCAGCTCGACCGCGGAATTCACCCCTGTTGGCGTCGAAAGCGGCCTGCCGATCAAACTGGTGGCATTCGGAAACCTCTCCTATGGCACGGACAAGATCGTCGCCGGCCCAGGCATCAACAGCGCCCAGGATCTGGTCGGCAAGGAAGTCGCAGTTCTGGAAGGGGGACTGTCGCAGATCTTTGTCGCCATGTGGTTGGAGCAGAACGGGCTAGCCTATGATTCCGTCACCTATCGCAACATCATCGCCGATGACGCATTCGCCGCGATGATCGGCGGTGGCGTGGCCGCGTCCGAATTCTGGGAACCCTACGGTGCCAACACGCTCAAGGCGCTGGATGGCTCCAGTGTACTGGCCCAGTCCAAAGATTCCTATTGGCTGCAACAGGGCGTGGTCGCCGACGGGCACTACATGTCCGAAACCTTTGTGACGGAACGCCGCGAAACCGCGCGCAAGACGCTCAAGGCAATGTATGACGCCATCTCCTGGTGGCAGGACAACCCGACCGAGGGCAACCAGATCATCGCCGACGGCATGAAGATGAGCGTCGCCGATGTGGAGCTGGTGCTGGGCAAGGATGGGTCGCGCACCGATGGCGGGCTCTATGTCTACGACTTTGTAGAAGCTGCGCAATTCTGCGGCTCGGCCCCTGGCAATCCGCCCTTTGATCAAACCAATGGTCAGATCAACGACCATTGGAACCTGGTCAGCGAATGGTGGGTTAAATTCAACCTGATCAAATCAGTTCAAGCCCCGGACAAAGGTATCGAATGCGACCTGCACCGCGAGCTTTATGACGCTGGCTATCGCGGCTGATCAGCTCTTTTGAATTGACCTCACCGGGGTCGGGCGGAATCCCTGTCTGCCCGGCCTCACCCCCCTCTCCTTACGACGCAAAGGGCCTGCCATGCCTCTGGACGATGTCATCCTGACCGCCACCAATGTTTCAAAAACCTTTGGGAAAAAGACCAACACTGTCGAGGCGCTGCGCGAGGTCTCATTCTCGGTCGCCCGGAACGAGCTGTGCATTCTTCTGGGTCCGTCAGGTTGCGGAAAATCCACCCTGCTAAACATTGTGGCCGGGCTCGAAGATCCCTCGGGCGGTGGCGTCAGTCTCGAAGGCAAACGCATCCATGGCCCGGCGCGCGAACGCGGCATGGTGTTCCAAAGCTACACCTCATTTCCCTGGCTGACGGTGTTCGAAAACGTCGAATACGGGATGAAGCTGAATGGCGTACCCAAGGCGGAACGCCGCGAACGGGCCGAAAAGTTCATCGATCTGGTGCATCTGACCCGGTTTCGCGACGCCTATCCCAAAACGCTGTCGGGCGGCATGAAGCAGCGCGTTGCCATCGCACGCACCTTGGCCAATGAACCCGATATCTTGCTGATGGACGAACCCTTTGGCGCGCTGGATGCAGAAACCCGCTGGCACATGCAAGAAATGCTGCTCGAGATCGTCGAAACCACCCACACCACGATTCTGCTGGTCACACACGACATTCAGGAGGCGATCTTTCTTGCCGACAAGATAGTGTTTCTGTCAGCGAACCCCGGACGGCTGAAAACCATTCTCGAACTGGACTTCAAAAAGGGCAAAGAGCTGAAAAGCAAGGAAGATCTGATCGCCCTGCCCGGCTATCTCGAATGCGAACGCGAAATCACCGCGCTGATGCGGGCCGAGGCTGGAAAGAGCAAGGACGATTACTGATCCTGAGGGTCGGGATCCTCCCCTCATCACGCCAGGCGACATGCCTGGCAATCAACCTGCTAGCCGGACTCGCATGACCCCTCAGCAGCAGGCTTCAGCCCTGCTGCTGTTCCCAGTCCCGCTTCAGCAGGAACTGGTTCTTAAAGTTCTTCAGGCCCAGCATCACTTCGGCGTCGACAATGTCCTCAACACTGTGGATGTGATCTTCGAGGAACGAGGCCATATTGTCTGGCTCATCACAGACGATTTCGATCAGCAGGTCAAACCGCCCGGTCACCCACAAAATGTAAACAACGCTCGACACTTTGCTTAGCCGGTCAGCCACCGCCTTGGGCGTCACACCCGGGGCAACCTTGACGCAGACCATGGCGTCAGCCTTGTATTCGGTGGCGCGCGGATCGGCGATGGCGACAATGCGCAGCATCCCGGCCTCTTTCATACCGTTGACACGGTTACGAATGGTGCCTTCGGAGACTTTGAGCTTCTGGGCGATTTCAGAAAACGCCATGCGCCCGTCCTGTTCCAGCATTTTGACGATTTCGCTGTTCAGGCGCTCTTCGACGGAATGGGTGCCACGCTGGCGCGTGGGTTTGTCCGGATCGTTGCGTCGTATCGTGGAATTCAAAATGCGCCCCTGTTCACCTCAAACTGGCGCGCAGGCTGTCTGCGGCCCTTCTTTGCGATCAAACATAAGGTGACGGACAGACGATTGGCAAACGCATCCCGATTGAAAAGGGGCCACTGCGGCCTGTGGAACACGATTTTCTGCGAATTCGTTACCAAGATGCCGCATTTGTCTTCGGTATCGGCAGATGATCCCGTGACCCATCGTTTTTTTCAAACGGGATTAACGCTGTAGAAGCTCCTGAATGTTGGCATCAAGCTGCGCGGTGAATCCGGTGTCATTGCCGGGGTTGGCGGCGCAATGGCCAAAATCGGACGCATACGGTCGGAAGATCGCGCCAGGGATCAACGCGGCCTCGATCTCGTTATCTTCAGGCGGAAAATAAAGATCACGGGTACAGGGCATCAGGATCGTGCGGGCCGTGATCGACCCCAGAGCTGTCTTGAAGTCCCCGTTGAACACTGGTCCGGCGCTGACGTCGCCCGCCTGCCAGGTCGCCAGCTTGCACAGCAGATTGTTGGCATCCCAGTTTTCCGCGTGATCAGTGGCCCAGTCGTCCATCAGCGCGGCCGGATTGTCATATCCCAACTGTTGATACAGCCCATCGCGATAAAACGCCTGTGAAAACGCCCAACCCGCATAGACCCGGCCAAAGGCTTTCAACCCCTCAATCGGTTGGGTGTCATAATGCCCACCGTTCCACACAGGATCGGCGCACAGTGCGGCTTTGACTCCTTCGAGGAAGACGAAATTATGCGGCGAGGTACGTGCCGAGGCGCAAAACGGCAGGATCGCGTGCACCATATCAGGGTATTGCGCCGCCCATTGATAGGACTGGCACCCGGCCATCGACCAGCCGGTGACCAGCGCGATCTGTGTCACGCCCAGTCGCTCGGTCAGCAACCGATGCTGCGCGGCAATATTGTCGTGCAATGTGATGTGGGGAAAATTCCCCCCCGCTTGATCGCCTGTGGTGTTGCTGGGCGACGAAGACACACCGTTGCCGAACAGATTGACCGAAACGATGAAATGGCGCGCTGGATCCAGCGCCCGGCCGGGCCCAAAAAATCCTTCGTTGCGGTCATGGCTGCCGGTGTAAAAGGTCGGCATGACAACGACATTGTCACCCGCAGGAGACAAAGTGCCGTAGGTTTTATAAGCCAGCTGGGCCCCTTTGAGCACGCCACCACCAAGGAGTGGATGATCGCCAAGCTCAAAGATTTCATAATCGCGGGACATAGCCGGCCTTTCGAGGATAAAAGTAGGCAAACAACGCCCTTGTTGACGATGTTTGCCCAGGTGGAACAAGGCGGACGGGAGAGCGATGTCCGCGTTGCCAGGGATCTTTGATCGGATCAGTACAGCCGCAGATATTCCTGCACTTCCCAATCGGTAACCGACTGGTGATAGCGTTCCCATTCGTCATTCTTGTACTCAAGGAACGAATGGCGCATCACTGGACCCATGACATGTTTGGCCATGTCGTCGTGGCGCAGGGCTTCGATCGCGGCATACAATGTGCGCGGCAGACGGCGGATGCCCAACTCTTCCAGCTCGGCTTCGGTTTTGGCGTAGAGATCAAAGTCGGTGGGCTTGCCCGGGTCGACCTTGTTTTTGATCCCCTGCACCGCGCAGGTCAGATGCATCGCCATGGCCAGATAGACATTCATGGTCATATCGCAGGCGCGGTTTTCGATGCAGTGACGGCTTTGCGGCAACCGGAACTGGGCCGAGCGGTTGTTAAAGCCATAGGTAATGTTGGTCGGCGCCCAGGTTACAGTGCCGCCTTCAAACCCACCCACACGCGGCACCAGGCCGTTATACGAGTTCACAGTCGGACAGGTGATCGCGGTGATCGCCTCGGCATGCTGCATCAGGCCACCCACGGCCCAGCGGCTTTCATCCGACCAATCGCTGCCATCGGGGGTTTCAAATATGTTTTCACCCGGGCGGCTTTCGTGGTGCATCGACATGTTGATATGTGCGCCCGACCGCCAGTCGCCGACAGTGGGCTTGGGCATGAAGGTCACGAACATACCGTGCTTCTTGGCGACTTCTTTCAGCACGATCCGCAGGAACGCCAGACGGTCGGACATTTCCAGCATGTTGGTATAGTGGAAATCCAGTTCAAACTGGGAATAGGCTCCTTCGGCCACCACGTCATGCAGGTTCCAGCCCATGCCTTCGATGATGTCGATCATGTCCTTGAGAAAGGGCATCGAGTCGATCGAATATTCCACGTCATAGCCAAATGCCTGACGCCGCGGCGAGATGGCTTTGCCCAGATCATCGTCAAACGCTTTGACCGGCAAGCCATTTTCGTCATACTTCATGACGATGAATTCAGGCTCGACACCCGCATACCCGGTGTATCCGTCTTCCGCAGCTTCATGCATCGCACGCTTCAGCGCCTGACGCGAACAGACATTATACGGTGCATCTTCCCAATAGAGATCCGAGAAGATGATCGCCAACGAAGTGTCCCAGGGGCAGATATAGACCGCGTCCAAATCCGGAACCACGACCTGGTCGCTGTCGGCCGGGCTCAGCTCGGGTACGAATGAGATCGAGTGCACCGCAAACTGCGGTCCCTTGCCCAGGCAGAGCTGTTCAAAATCGCTCATCGGTACCGGTTTGGTTTTGGGAATGCCGTGCAGATCGATCCAGGCCGCCATGACGTATTTCACGCCGGCTTCTTCCAGGTACGCTTTGACTTCGGAAATGCGGGGGCGATTGCGTTCAACCGCGTCCTCGAAACGTTTGTAATAGATCTGCGATGCCGGATTCGACTTCAACATTCTGGAATACCTCCTGTTCGGCGCTGCCGCCTTTGCTTGTTCATTCCGTCAACCACGCGTCTGCTGTTTAGACAGCGCCATTCGGCGACGAAAACTCTTACGACACGTCCGATTTCCAGGGGTGAACCGCGTTCAAGACCGGAACCGTCGATTGTCGCTCTCACCTTTACTCAACTGCGAAAAACAAAATCTGTCCAGCAGTTTTTTGCGAAATCATCATGTTTTTGTGCTGGATACATAGGTTAATCGCCATTTTAGTTGATGATACAGCAAATCAAGCCACTCGGTCTTTGCGATTCCGATAGCCTGAAACCGCTTTTTGAACGAATCCGCAGCCCCATGATTCGCCGCCGCATTCACAGGCCACCCCCCCGGACACCGGACGTGGAGGGGCCCGGAGCAGAATTGCCAATTTGTCTGATATGGGTTTGGAGAAATCGGAGGACTGTCTTTCAGCCGGCTCTCTCAGCGGCGCAATCCGCCCACAGGAAGAATGCATCAGACTGCGCGTTGCGGTCGGAAGCTGCAGAAAGGTTTTGATCGTGCGGGCTGCGGATCATTTGTGGGCAGCCCCGGTTTTGCAAGGGTATCCTGCAAGCCTCCGACTATCGTGTTGCCGGACGCCATCACGGATGGTCGGTTCCAGAAGACGGCTCAGCAGGCAGCCAATGCCATGCGTTTTGCCCGTCAGGGCCAAGGCTGTACCACCGGATGTGATCAGGTGCCCAAGAGGCCCTTGCGGGATTTCTCGTGGCGGCCCATACACCTGTTCTGTCGATTGAGCCGGTTTTTCACTTTTTGCCTGATCAGCCGAGGTTTTTGGGCACCCTTTTGGGGTCCGGGCTGGACGGGGGCCTGTAGGCCAATCCGTTTGTCTAGCACAGAGAGCCCCCGTGCCAGACCATTTTGGGCGTGTTACTTCATCGCCTGTGACAGCACACACATCAATTCGAACATCAGCGAAATACCCAGCCAGGCAGTGTTGCCCGCGGCGTCAAAGGGGGGGGCAACTTCGACGAGATCGGCACCGATGAGGTTCACACCAGCCAATTCGCGGATCACCTGCTGGGCCTGAAAACTGTTGGGCCCACCAATTTCAGGGGTGCCAGTACCCGGAGCAAAGGTCGGGTCAACAAAGTCGATATCATAGGTGCAATAGGTTGGTTGATCGCCCACAATCTCGCGAACCTCGGCCATGACATGGGGGATGCCGCGGTCAAACAGTTCTTCGATCCGGATGATGCGCACTCCCTGTTCGATCCCCCAATCGATGTCTTCGGTATTGTAAGCCGTGCCGCGAATGCCAACTTGGACAAACCGCTGCGGATCAACCAACCCTTCTTCGATGGCCCGACGGAAAGGGGTGCCGTGGGTGAATTTGTTGCCTCCAAAGTAGCTGTCGAACAGATCTGTGTGGCTGTCGAACTGAATCAGGCCGACCGGGGCCTCGCTGGCCATTGCGCGCAGGATAGGCAAGGTGATCAGGTGATCCCCACCTGCGGTCATCGGCGTGATGCCTTGGGATTTGAGATCAAGATAGAACCGGGTGACTCGGTCCAAGCTGTCCAGAATGTCCACCGGGTTGGGGGGGACATCGCCCAAGTCCGCGCAATTGACGCTGGCAAAAGGGTTGACGCCTGTGGCCGGGTTCATTGCCCGGATCATCGTCGAATAGTCTCTTAACTGGCGGGGTCCATGACGCGCACCCGGTCGGTTGGTGGTTCCGCCATCCCACGGCACGCCGACCAATCCCATCTGAACTTCGCTGTACCGGGGATGGTCCGGTGTCAGGTTGGGCAGGCGCATGAAGGTGGGCACACCGGCGAACCGCGGCAGATCCATGGCTGAAACAGGTTGGAAAAATTCATTGATCTGATCACTCATGACTGGGCCTCCTGCGCCACGTTTTCTGCCACCATCGAAATCATCTCGAACATGATCGCCGAAGCGGTCAGCGCGGTGATCTGGTTCGGGCTGTCCTTGGTCGGCATCATACAGACGATATCGCCGCCCACGATGTTCATTCCACGCACTGCACGCAACAGGGCAACAGCTTCGTCAATGTCGAACCCTTTTTCGCCTGGCTCCAAGTTGGACACACCCGGGGCAATTGTCGGATCAAGACAGTCGAGGTCAAAGGTGATATAGACCGGGCGGCCCGCCATGACCTGTTGAATCTGGGCTACCACATTTTCGACGCCGCGTTTGCGAAAATCCTTCATGGTCACCACATTATAACCATAGTCATAGGACGGCTGCAGCCAGTCCAAAGTACGGGCATGGCCCCGCAGGCCGATCTGCATCGAATGGGTCGGGTCGACCTTGCCCTGATCGGCCAGATAGGCCCCCCAATGGGCCGCCGATTTCCGCGCACCCAGAAAATGATCCACTTTGGTGAACACATCCGTATGGGCGTCGAAATGCAGAAAACAAACCGGCTCACCGTTGGTGATCTGGCCACAGCCGATGGCCTGTACGATGCCGCCAGTGATCGAATGATCCCCGCCTACCGAAATCGGACGTGCACCGGCGGCGTCAATTTCGGTATAGAAGCGGGTGATTTGCTCGATGCAGTCTTCGTTGTCGTTGGCGCGGGGGAATGGCACATCCCCTACATCGACGATATTGGCCGCTTCCCATGGGTTCAGCTGAAATTCACCGTGCACCCTGCGTGCAACGGATGATACATTTCGCAACGCACGGGGTCCCAGATGCTGGTCACGTTCAGTCGTGCCATTGCCCGTAGAATGAGGCACCCCGACCAAGGCGATGTCCTTGCCCTCGGGTCCTTCGTTCGGGCAACGGAACATGGTGGGAATGCCCCACCAGTACAGGTTTTCCATCATGGATTTCAGATGTTCGTCAGCCATGTCAGCCTCTTGTCGTAACGAAAAAAAGGCCCCGACACCAAAGAACGTGCCGGGGCGAGGGAGAAGGTTTACTTAGCTGCCGCCACCGACCTTGCGGCGGTACATGCCTTGGGCGATCCGATCGATGACCATGGCGCAGAACAGGATGGCGAGCCCGCCCAACAGACCCTGCCCTTTGGCAGCGTATTGCAAGGCTTCCAGGATCAGAGCACCCAGCCCTTCGGCACCAATCAGCGAGGCAATCACAACCATAGACAATGACATCAGGATGGTCTGATTGATGCCGGTCATGATCGACGGCAGCGCCAATGGCAGTTCCACATTGAACAGCAGTTGCCGTTTTGAGCATCCAAACGCGATAGCAGCCTCTTTGGTTGTTTCGGGCACACCACGCATTCCCAACGCGGTCAGCCTGATCACCGGTGGCATGGCAAAGACCAACGTGGCCAGGACCCCGGGTGGCTTACCAGTGCCAAAGAAGGCAATGATCGGGATCAGATAGACAAAGGCGGGCATGGTTTGCATGAAATCCAACACCGGTTCGGCAAACGCGTACGCGCGTTTTGATTTGCCAAACCAGATGCCCAACGGGATACCGATCACCACGCACAAAAAGGCCCCTGCGCCGATTAGCGCCACGGTGATCATCGCCAGCTCCCACAGGCCCATAAAGGCCAGATAAGCCAGCGAAGCAGCGGTAAAGATCGCCACACGCGGCCCGGCCAGACGCAGCGCCATCACCACGGTGACAAACATCACCACCGGCCAGGGAGTCTGGATCAGCAGGACTTCCAGCCCATCCAGCACCCAGCGAATGGCCGCGGTCACCCCGTCAAAAACATCGCCAAAATTATTGGCCAACCAGTCAAATCCCGCGTCGCCTTTCTTTGAAAGATAGGCGAAATATTCCCTGCCTACCGGAAATTCAGTGATCGGAATCCGATCCCCCAAGATCCCTCCGGTCAGGTTGGCGACCATGTCGTCAGGTTTGGCGACAGTGAACCGGATCAGGGTCAGAGGCCAGATGGCCATAATCCCGATCAGGCCAAAGACAACGCCGGACCGTTTGAGCCCACTTTGTTCATTCTGCGTGGCCCGCCAACGCAGATACTGCGCTTCATAGGCGTAATTGGCATAAAACCCTTCGGCCAGCTTGACCAGTGCGAGCAACACCAACCCGGAAATCAGAATGAATACAGTTTCGCTGGCTGCATCGTTGGCGGCCTGAAGCGCTTTGTCCGCCGCACCTTTCAGATTATTGGCAATCTTTAACTTGGCCTCGGCGCCGGCGGCATCGCCTGCGGCTGCCAGATCTGCAGCCTGGGATTCGCGTTTGGCAATATTGGCGAGCAGACGTTCGTGACGGGCCAGTTGGTCCGCTCCAAGTTCCCCCCACAATCCGCGCCCAATTTGCACCAAGGCAAACAGTTCGACCATCAGGAAGATCCAGAAAAATCCCCAAACGCCGCGCGCGGCACCCCAGATCGGGCCAAAAACGGCCGCGGGCCAGTTCCACGACCAGGAAAAACCGGTCTTGCCTTGGATGCGGGCGAATTCACGTTCATAGTAGGCGGCGTTCTCTTTGGCAAAGCTCGCAACATCGTGAGACCCGGTTTCCATGGATGAATCCTTCATGCCTTGCCTCCCTGAATACCTTTGAGCAGCGTGGCGCGATCAACCACGCCGATATCGGCCCCATCGTCTCCGGTAATGATAATTACGTTTTCAGTGGTGGTCGCGATGTCGATCAAATGGTCCAGATCGGTGCCGTGATGGGTTCGCGGACTTTCTTCGAAATTCACCGGCCGGGTGGGAGTGTATTCGCTGATCGGCACCATGATCGAATGGGCAAAAACCAATTTCAGCTTGGATATTCCGTCAACAAAGTCCCGCACATAATCATCGGCTGGCTGGGTTACGATCTCTTCGGGTGTGCCGATCTGTATGATACGACCATCTTTCATGATGGCTATACGGTTTCCGATACGGATCGCTTCGTCCAGATCGTGGGTGATAAAGACCGTGGTCTTGTGCAGCTCGGCCGACAGCGCCATGAACTGATCCTGCAACTGCCGTCGGATCAGCGGGTCAAGCGCAGAGAATGGCTCGTCCATCAGCAACACATCCGGGTCCGAAGCAAGCGCCCGGGCCAACCCGACCCGCTGCTGCATTCCGCCTGACAATTCGTTGGGAAACCGGTCTTCATAGCCGGTCAGATTCACCCGCTCCAGACATTTTTGAGACACTTCCCAACGCCGCGACTTGGGCTCTCCGCGCACCTGAAGTGGAAATCCCACGTTGTCACGCACAGTGCGGTGCGGCAGCAGTGCCATATGCTGGAACACCATACCGATATTATTGGCCCGCATGTCGCGCAACCCCGCATCCGACAACGCCATCATGTCGTTACCCATCACGCTGATCTGGCCAGCGGTGGGTTCGATCAGCCGGTTGAGGTGGCGCACCATGGTGGACTTGCCCGACCCGGACAGCCCCATCACACAAAAGATTTCCCCCCGTTTCACTGAAAAAGACACATCGGCAATGCCGACGACACATCCGAACTCCTTCAACACTTCGGGTTTTCCCAGCCCACGGTCACGGATAGCAGCCATAGCCGCATCAGCATTCGTGCCGAATATCTTCCAGACTCCGTCTAGCGTGATTACATCTTCTGTCATTGTTTTCTCCCGGTCTGGCCGATCGGTTCCGGTTGGTGGGGGCAGCATCCGCCTCAAATGCTGCCCCAAGAGGTTCAGTTGAACCAGGAATCAACCAGGTCGCCATTTTCATTGACCCACTTGCGCGCGTATTCCGCCGGGTCGATACCATTGACCGACAGTTCGTAGACGATGACATTGACTTGTTCCGTGGTCAGCTTGACCTGGGACAGCATGGCCGCCGCTTCGGGTTGGGAGTCATTCAGCGTTGCCGAATAAAACACGTGCAACTTGGCTGCGTCCCATGCGGTTGGTGCAGTCGAGTTCTCCAACCAATTCGGGTCATCCGTGGGCTGGCTGATCTTCCACTGCGCTGCATCATAAGCAGGTTCGGTCAACGGCACCAAATCGTAAAGCGAAAACATATGGTGCGGCGTGTAGCAATAGAACACGATATTTTCGCCCTGCGCCACGGCATTGTCGACCTGGGCCAACGCCAGGGCTTCGTCCATTTCCATCAGGTTCATGGTCTCGGCGTAGCCGTAGGATTTGGCGCGGATCTTTTCGACATTGGTCGATGCCCAACCGGCGCCGCCAATCCAGATTTCGCCCCGGCCGTCGCCATCGGTGTCGAAATTTGCCGCCATATCCGGATCCGTCAAATCAGAGAGAGCCGAGATCCCTGTCCGTTCCTGCGTGTCCTTGGTCACACAGATCTGCTGATCCGACAGAACCGCATTGGGGTTCAGGGCGACGCTACCCTTGTCAGTGACAAAGGTGTCATGCAGGTTCTGCTGGTTGGGCAACCAGACCTCGGGATGCACATGCATCGCGCCGGAATCCATTGCTTCGAAAATGATCGGGTTGGTTCCATTCTGCAACTCGACTTCGAGCCCCAGGTTATCTTCCAGTGCCACCTTCAGAATATGCGCGGTACCACGGACCGAAGCCCAGTTGGGCACGCCGATGACAACGTCAGCGGCGAGTGTTGCAGTACCAAGAGACGCCGCCAGGGTCGCCACCGTCAGTGTTTTCCAGGTTTTCATTTTTTTCTCCTAAGCTGTTGGTTCTTTATTTTTCTTGGTTTTGCCGCCCTAGGCCGGTCGCTCCGGGACCAGGGCGGAATGGGTAGACAGCGTCAGCGCTGCCTGGAACAGGACATTGCAACCGGCAGCCAGGTGATCTGGCTCGGCCCATTCGGCCTCGTTATGGCTGAGCCCATCCTTGCACGGGACGAACACCATGGCGGTCGGCACTTTGCGCGCAACCTGACACGCATCATGCCCCGCGCCCGAGATCATCCGCCGATGCGGATATCCCAAGGCCCGAGTTGCGGTTTCAATGGCTTCAACACAACGGGAATCAAAGTGAACCGGCGGGTTGTGCCAGATCATGTCCAATTGCACCTCTGCATCGCGTTCCGCATCAGCCACAGCATGGATAGCTTCGTCCATTGCGCTTAGCGCATTGTCATCTGGGTGACGGAAATCGATGCTGAACCGAACCTCTCCGGGGATGGTATTGCGCGAATTGGGGCAAACGTGCAGTTCGCCCACCGTGCCGACCCCCTCGGGACCATGATCCAGCGCGATGGTTTGGACGGCCGCGATGATCCGGGCCGCCGCGATGAGCGCGTCGCGCCGGCCCGACATGGGGGTGGAACCCGAATGCGCATCGCACCCAAGCACCACGACGTCGTACCAACGTTGACCCTGTCCACCTGCAACCACGCCAATGATCTCGTCATGACGCTCCAATACCGGGCCCTGTTCGATATGCGCTTCCAGAAAAGCGCCCAGATCGTGGGCTCCGCACGGCTCTTTCCCGGCATAACCGATCCGGTCCAGTTCCTCCTTCAGGCACAGCCCATCCTTATCCACACGTGTCAGCGCAAATTCCAGATCAAATAGACCGGAATAGACACCCGAACATAACATTGCCGGCGCAAACCGCGCACCTTCCTCGTTGGTCCAGTTCACCACCTCGATTGCGGCATCGGTCTCGATACCATGGTCATTCAGGCTTCGAACGACCTCGAGTCCGGCCAATACTCCGTAAACCCCGTCGAACTTGCCGCCATGTGGCTGGGTGTCCAAATGGCTGCCCAAGGCAATCGGCAACAGGTCAGGATTGCGGCCCGGACGGCGCGCAAACATATTCCCCAAACGGTCAAAGGTGACCGTACACCCGGCCTCTTCACACCACTGGGTGAAGAGGTCACGGGCAATCTGGTCGTCATCGGTCAATGTCAACCGCCCGCACCCCCCGTTTGACAGGGCACCGATCTGCGCCATGTCCATCAGGCTTTGCCACAGGCGATCACCGTTGATGCGCACGTCAGAAATCATGCCGCCTCGCGGTGAAGCGCCTGAGACAGGCAATGTACGCCGCCACCGCCAAGGGTGAACATCGACATGTCAGGATCATAAACCTCGAATCCCAGCGCCCGCATCTTGGCATTCAGGTCAGTGGCCCCGGCCATGGACAGCACTTTGTTGTCGCCCAGAGCAACGAGATTCACGCCCAGGTTCTTGGCTTCGCGATAGTCCACATCGACAATCTCGATGCCCCAACCTTTGACGATATCCACCAGCCAGGGCTCCATTGCATCAATGCAGGCAACGGCCAGTTTGTCCGCCAGTGGTACGATCAGCCCGTCCATGTGTACGAACTCACGGCTGATAGGAGCAACCACAGCCTCCCACCCTTCGGACCGGACAAAATCAGCAACCTGTTCAGAGCCTTCCTGTTCCGAACGTTCACCGCAATATCCGATCAGTACCCGCCCCGGTTCAATGATGTTGAAATCACCGCCTTCGAAATGACCAGCCGTAGCGAAATTCCAGATCGGGATGTTGTTTTCCTGATAGAATTTGATCGCTGTTACGTAATCAGCGCGACGGCATTTCAGCTGCATATGACAGATCAATGCTCCCCATGGGGTCATCGCCGAACTGTCTCGTGCAAAGAAATTGCGGTGCAGCACCTCGTCGCTATCCAGATAATGGCAGGTGACGCCGTTCTCTTCGTAGATCGACACCATTTCCGAATGCTGTTTCATCGCCAGTTGCAGATCAAATTTGTGTCCGGTCTTTTCGGCGTTGGCAAGGGTTCGCCCGATCAACGGACCGGCTTCGACCCATTTGAAATACTCGGGCTTGCCCAGCAAAACGTCAGTCAACTTGGCATAGTCGTTGTCAATGCCCCAACGCTGCGAAACCCCGCCGTGTGATGTCATGATATTCGTTCCCTTTTTCGCGAATGGCTGATCTCGGGGCACGCTGTCACAGAAATTATATTGATTAAATTACAGATTAAGGGACTTAACTTTTATATTTATACACGTATTGTGCCTCATGCTTCCTCCGTCTTTTTCCAAAGCCGACCTTCACCTGCTGCACGTCTTTTCCGCAGTCGTGGACGCACGCGGGTTTTCGGCGGCCCAGATTTCGCTGAACGTGTCTGCGTCGACCATTTCCCGCCAGATCACCGATTTGGAAACCCGATTGGGCATGCGGCTATGTCAACGTGGGCGAAAAGGGTTTCGGCTGACGGACAAGGGGGAAATCGTCTATGCCGCATCCCGCAAGCTGTTTGCTGCCCTGGATCAATTCGGGGAAACCGTGGATGGCACACGGGGCAAACTGGTTGGGCGGTTGTCTGTCGCTGCGATTGACAATTGGGTGTTCAACGACGAGGCGCCGATCTTGGGGGCCTTGGGCGAACTGACCCGCATTGCTCCCGATGTTTCCATCGAAATCCACTCACTGGCCCCGGACGAGATCGAAATCGCGGTGCAGGACGGACAGATTGCCGTGGGCGTCGGCGTGTTTCACAAACACAAACCCGGATTGATTTACGAATTGTTGGGTGTGGAGAAAATCGGCCTCTATTGTGGCATCGACCACCCCTTGTTCCAGGCGGACACGCCCCAAGACGTGCAAAGATTGCTGCCACAGGCCAATTTCTGCAAACGCGCATACCTGAACGAAGATGTCGTTGCACCTGTATCCAGAGGATTGAAATCGAATGCCAGCGCGCATCAGATCGAAGGTGTTGCGATGCTGGTACTGACGGGGCGCTATGTCGGCTATCTCCCCGAAAGCTTTGCTGATATTTGGGTACGTGACGGTCGATTGCGGACCGTCGGAGCAGGTGCCTACGATTTGAAGTCAGAAATCAAGATGGTTCGCAAACGCGGAGAAGAGCCCAACCTGGTGTGTAAAACGTTCATCAAGTTGTTAAAGGATGCCGCCCAGACGAGCACACATATGACGCCTTGAAACTTTGCTGTGCGACGTCCGAGGCATCGTGCCTTGTTGAACTTCTCCACAGACTATGGGAGGATTTCAAGGTAACATTTTCGACTCGTATCTAGCGGCCAACAATTGAATCGCTATTGGAGGACCCGGCTTTTGGGGCCCCAGGAAAGCCAGATTATGCTTCAACATCGCCTCTTTGGGCGTCTATTTCAGATGCTTTCCATATTGCTTGTGACGTTTTCCGCCTCCTGCAGCAGGCCACCAGATCTGGTAGGTGTGGACAATCCGGAAACCCCGGTTGCCAAGACCACATCAACCAAACGCAAAGTGTTTCTGGCCACCACCCGCGAAGCAAGCGAAGTCGTTGAGGTTTTCTTCACCTCTGAACGTGCGCCTGACCTCGGGCTTGCGTCTGTTGTTGTGTCGATTCCACCCAACCATGTCCCCGGACAGATCGAACGGCCCAAGCGCCTGCCACCAGATCCAACGACCGAATTCGCAGTCGTCGAGCCGACAGTGTACAAATCTGAGAACAGTTTTATTTCCGAAATCAATCGCGAGTTGGCCAAGAAACCTCCAAAAGACCGGAACCTGATGCTGTTCGTGCATGGTTACAACAACACGGCCAGTGACTCGATTCTCAGGATCGCCCAATTTGTCGAGGACACCGGCTTTAACGGCGTGCCTGTATTGTTTTCCTGGGCCTCGGCCGCCAAGGTTTCGCATTATGTTTACGATCTGAATAGTGCCCTGGCGGCACGTCCCTTGTTGTTGGAGGCCTCGGGTATTTTACAGCGAACAAATGCCCAGGGGTTCGACGTATTCGCTCATTCAATGGGAGGGATGCTGATGCTCGAGGCAATCGTACATGCCGAGCTTTCCGGTAAATACAACATCGGAGGCCGTTTGGGGAACGTCATGTTGGCGTCACCGGACATCGATCTTGATGTGTTCGAGTCGCAGCTGGCTTCTCTGGACCCAAAAGAACGGAATTTTACGATCTTTGTCGCGAATGACGACAAGGCGCTAAAGTTCTCGCGCTGGATTTCAGGAGGGGTGCCCCGGGTCGGCGCAGCTCATACTGAGGCCTTGGCGGAATTGGGAGTGACCGTAATAGATTTGAGCCAGGTCGATGATTCATCCTCTGGCACGCACTCCAAGTTTGCCGGCTCGCCCGAAGTCGTCCAGGTTATTGGAAACAGTCTCAAGGCTGACAATTACCAAAGCGGCAAGTCACAGCTGGTATTGCTGGAAATCCTGGGGTCAAGCGCTGTCCTGACTGTATTGCAGTAACCCAACGCACACGGCCATGTTCAGGTCGCTGACCTGAACAGCGGCTCAACCCAAAACTCTACGATGCCAGCTTCGCATTGCGAATCGACAAAGCAGGCTGGAACAGATCTGAGACCCGTTGCCTACCAAACGATGGGCCATTTACCTAAACGACCAAACCCGGCTTGATCGCTTAGTACTTTGTTAATTGGTGTCAATATTACCTTCCGGTACGTAGCTTTGGCACAACTTGACTAGCCGTCTCATTCATAAATCTATATGCTTTGTCCTGCTCGCCTTGGAGCCCGCACATTATGATTCCCTATTAGGAGACAATAGAAATGAACGTCACAAAATTTGCTGCCGCCGCCGTTATCGCCGCTGTTTCTTCAACAGCTGCATTCGCTGATACGTTTACAAAATACGGCGAAGTTGAAGGTTGGAATGTATTCACCCACAACGAATGGTCCGCGTGCCTGATGGAGAAAAGCGACGACGCGGGAAATGTCGTCCAGATGGGGTATACCAAAGGCCATGACGCTGGGTATGTCGGTGTTTTCACCAAGGCGGAAACCGACATCAAACGCAACGCCAAGGAAGCAGTCGTGATTCAGATTGCCGACGATTTCTATTATGGTGACGCCACAGGTATGCGCGGAAACGTGACCGAGGGGTACACCGGCGGGTATGTGCTTTCAAACAATGCACAATTCTTTGATGATGTTGCGCGTCAGTACACCATGATTGTATTCCCCGAAAAAGAATATGCCTTTACCGTTGATCTGACCGGCACCCTGAAGGGTATCGAAATGGTCCGTGCCTGCCAGTCTGCCCAGTAAGTTAACGATCAAGTTTGACTAAAGATGTTCTGATGGTCGCCCGTTGTGGGCGGCCATTATCATTTTGCCTTAGATATCCCACATAGATCCGTCTGCCGACACCAGCGACGATCCGATTTTGTGATCCACTTCGACCTAGAAAAACACCAAAAACTCTACTTCATATCATCAGGGTATCGGGCGGGCTCAAGTTTACCCTGTTGCGGGAAAAAACGGTCCTCATACCGTGGCGCAAATTCGGCACTCACCAAATCCTGATTTCGATAGCTCACTGTGACCCGCGAATTCTATCGTTGGTTCAGTCATTCGGCCCTCGATAGCAGGGAACCGGATTTCGCAAACTTTGGTCAACGTATTACAATGGCGGCCAGGAGATGCACATTTTTTAACCATTTTGGCAAGTCATATGCCCAATTTTTCCGCACATTTAGCCAATTCCAGAGCTCTCGATGCAAATTTTAATTTGGCGTCGGAACACCCAGCCGAATTGCGTTGGAAAACTGAGGGTTCAATCCAATTGCCAAAGCTCGGGGTGCTATCCGACCCAACGCTCTGAGATCCCCCAAGGGGATTGTGGTGTTCAAAGCACCTTGATCATACCCGTAATCCGGAAGATATCCGTTTGCGATAATACGCCAGTCAAATCGGTACCCATTCCCGATTGCTTTCATCATTTTGAACACAACTGTCGTGCAATTGGTGGTCACCGAGTTATACCACTGCGGCACCCGGGCCAGCGCGTTAGCCTCTGACACATATTCCTCGAGCAAGGCGCGGGCCTGTTCCGGACGTGCATTCAATCGAAATAGCTGTACATCTTCGCCGCGCACGTTGGAGCGCACCCCAACAACGTCCTGTTCCGATGCCGCCACAATGACCAAGGTATTTTCCTTGAAAAAGTCAGCCACGGGAGAAAACCCACCATCGACTTCACGACGTACTTCCACTGACCAGGCCAGAAACTGTCCGTCCGAGAACCCAAAACTCAGAATGAAATGCGCCATCTCCGGCCCGGCCCAATAGGAGAGAAACATATCAACCGATGTTAGTCGGTCCAGATCATAGGTTCGGGTGGTCCACTGCTCGGTGAAATCTGTATTTGTACGCCATTCAAATTCCCGAACGTTGGTTAGAGTCAGGATGTTCTCGTCAATGTCCCCAGTCACCTGGCGTGAAACATCGGTCGCCCAATTTCCTGTTTCAGGTGGCTGAAGCGTATTCCACCAAACCACTAGCCCCGCAAAAAACAACGCAAACAGCCCCATCGTCCGCCACCTGAACGGCCCGAAATAGGCAATCATCGTCGCCACGCTGCCCAGGCCCCAAAACCCGCTCACGACAAGTCGCGCCACCTCCGGCAGTGGAGCCCTGAACCAAATGGCCAAACCACCCCAAACCCCAACAAGAGCCAGACCCAAAACGACAGCGACAATTCCAAAAACCCGCAAAAGGCGTATCATTTTGGCCCCATTTTCCGATGAACTCATCAAGACGGGTTCCCGAAAATTGGTCAAGGGGCCTTCTCAATCCGCGATGTGTGAGATGTCCAGTTTTTTGATCCTACCCAAAGAAAAGGACAAAGAGGTGAGTCGAGATTGTCACCAATGCTACCAACATATGTCAGGAGCGCGACAAATAGGTTGCGTCTGTCAAACCGGGAGTTGTTTACTGGCCTCAATAACAAAGCAGTTCGACCAGAAAGGACTGGAAAGTCCTTTCCCAGCGATAGGCGCGTCTCGGGTCAGCCGAGAACCGGGGCAATTGAGATTGAAGCGGAACAGAACATATACGGCTGGGGTTACGGACCGGCGCGCAATTTTATGCGGGCTATTGGGCTTGGGGGTGACAGGCTGTACGGTTGGGGAGGATTTTGTCAAACCGACAATGAAACTCTCGCCCAGCTTTGGCCCTGGCAGTTCGGGGCCGGCACGCAAGAATGATGCCAAATGGTGGAGGGGTTTTGACGATCCGGTCATCAATCAGATTGTTGATCTGGGGCTGGAACAGAACTTGGATATTCGCCGCATTGCCGGCAAGATCGAACAATCCCGAGGGGCGTTGGCTGCCGCCGGATATCCGATTTCCGGCAATGCCCGCGTTGTAGAAGCCAAGGCGGATTCAGGTGGGGCTGTGGCGCCATTTCAGACTGGCGCACTCAAAGCCGAAGCCACTTGGAAGCTGGATCTGTTCGGGTACCTCAAACGGGAGCGTGAGGCCGCATTTGCAGGTCTGGAGGCCGCCTATGCGGATTTGAATGTGTGGCGTCTGTTGTTCGTCGATGAAGTCGTCACCGCCTATATCGAAATGCGGTATGCACAGGAATTGATCCGTGTGAACCTGCGGGTTCTGGAGAGTCGAAAGGCAACATTGGAGGTCACCCAGGACCTGGCCAAACAAGGCAAAGCAACCGATCTGGAAATCGCCCAGGCCCATTCATTGGTACTGACCACACAGGCCAGCATCCCCGAAAGCCGGGTGCTTTTCGTGACCATGCTCAACCGGATAATCGCCTTGGTCGGAGCCACCGAGATCCCGGATCGTGACAATTTCGACAAGCGTGCCCCGCAACCCGTAGCCAAATCTCACTTTGTTACCACAGGCATACCCGCTGATCTGGTCAGAAATCGGCCCGATGTTGTCCAGGCCGAACAACAGTTGGCCCAAGCCGTCGCCTTGGTTGGCGTGGCCGAGGCAGACTTGTACCCCAAGCTGACGCTGACCGGAAACATCAACGTGAACTACAGCGGCGAGGCGTTCTTGCCCGGTGCCGGGTTCCTGAGGGCCGCGCTGGATGTTCCAATCTTTGACCGCCCCGTCCGCAAGGCCAGGATCGAATCCGCAAAAGGGTTGGTCAAGGAACGGCAGGCCATCTGGGAAAAGGAAGTTGTCCTGGCAGTCGAAGAAGTTCGAAATTCCATCTATGCGCTGAATCAACATCAACTGGCTGTCAAGGCCGCCAAAAAAGCGGTCAAAGCATCGGAAACTGTCCTGGACATTGCCCGCACCCGGTTTGCGGACGGATCCGTTTCGTTCCTTCAGGTTCTGGATGCGGAACGGTCATTCCTGAATACCGAATACGCCTATGCTTTGGACATACGCAATCAAGCTATGGATTTTGTGAATTTAAACGTTGCGCTGGGGGGCAGCTTTGAAACAAGCTGAGACAGCCTGCAACGCATAAATCTGTCGTGAGACGGCTCCACATACAGGAAGGTCCCATGTCGCATTGGATAGCAAGAATATTAAAATGGGCAGCCATTCTTACCGTTCTTGCTGTCGTTCTGATCTGGCTGGTTCTGGCAGCACCATTTTTCAGCAGCATTCGCAAAGATTTTGTAGCCCGGATCATCACGGATCAGATTGGCCAACCCTTTGACGTAGAGGGGGATGTCCGGGTTGTTTTGGGTGCAACGACCAAGGTTCACGTCAGCGGCGCACGTATCCCAAGCACCAATATCAACGAAGTCGACCTTGCCACATTGAACCTGCTGGAGTGGGAGTTGAATTTGCTCGCTCTACTGGAGCGGCGGATCGACCTGGATAACCTCGTGATCGACGGGCTTCACGTGAACATGGTCACAACCCAAGACGGGACCACCTCCTGGATCAAGCGCACCCCAAAAGCCACTTCAGGTACCGAACCCACAGATCAGTCCAACGACCAGGAACAAGACCCCGGAACAGGAGGCGAAGGCCCGTCGATCCTCGGTTTTCTTCAGGACAGAACAGTCACATTTACTGACATCGGATTGATATCACGGGATGACCGTTCGGGGTTTGAGTTCATTTTCGACCTCCAATCCATCCTTTTGGAGCAACGCGACGGCGGGGATCTTGTGTCCGTAACCGGCAAAGGTTCTGTCAACGGCGAAGGGTTTACGCTGGATGGGAAATACCCCCCGGGCAAACCATTTACGACAACTGTGAATTTCGGGGATATCTCGGTGTCCTATAATGGATCTCCGATTCCGGGCGACCAGGGGGGCGGCCATATGGCCAAGCTGTTGGTCGACACCGGTGAAATCGGAAACGTCTTTGACGTTCTGGGATTGTCGCGCAGCCTGGAAGGGTCCGGAACATTGGGCGCGGACATCACGAGCCAACCGAACAAACTGGCAATCCGGAATATCACGTCGACCTTTGATCTGAACAAGGGTCAGCAGGTCACCGTCACAGGAGGAGCCGAGAACCTGCGGCCAGTCGATGGATTGGACATCATATTCACAGCCCGTCTCCACCCCAAAGATCAGCCCCCTGCCAAAGCAGAATCGCTAAAAGACCTAAAGTTGACCGACATCAATGCCCGGATCATCAGCCAGGCCGGCAAGCTCGAGTTCAAAAAGCTGGTTATTGGTACGAACGCCTTTGATCAGGGATTGGACAGGGTTGGGCCGATTTCAATCGGACGTGTCTATCGGACAAAGAACAAGACGCTGGGATTGAAGGACGTACAACTTCAGGCGGGCCCTCGCACTGCCCCCTATATCGTGGCACGTGGCAATGTCGGGGACATCTTTCAATTCAAGAATGTGGATCTGGAGGGAACTCTGGCGGGTGACTCCTCACTCCTTCTCAAGAGTCTGTCCAAAGAGGATGCAGCCAGATTTGGTAGCGTATCAGCTGATTTTAGTGTTTCTGACCAAACCGGGCCTTTGAGCCTGACGCAGTTGAAGGCACGCACCAAAGGAACGGATCTGTGGTCTTTGGCTGCTGACATATCAGTCAAAAATGTGACGAGTCTGGAAGGTCTGGAAACTGACCTGAAACTGACAATCGCCGAACCGAAAGATTTTTTGACGGCTTTGGGAATTGAACCGGTCGATGTCGGAACGCTTGAGTTTGGTCTGAGCCTGAAGGGCGCGGCCGAGGCCGCGAAAATTGGCGTTGAATTCAAGGCGGGTGAAAGTGACCTCAGGACGGATCTGTCCTTTGATCTCAGCAAAGAGATAAATGTCATCCGAGGCGAGATCCTGAGCAACAGAATTCGCCTTGCCGATCTGCGGGACGGTACCAAAGCCATCATTCAGATCCGCAAGCAGAAAGACCCCACAGCTGCAGATCCCAAATCAAAGGATGACGGCAAACCGCCCATTCAGCCACTGGTCCTGGAAAAAAACAGCAAGATCTTGGATCTGGAACGTATTCTGACCCAGACCGACCTGGAAATTTCTCTGGTGCTGAAGGAATTCGTCGGCAACGCCGGGGTGTCGTCGATGAACAGCCAGTTCATTGCCAAAGAAGGGCAGATCGAAGCCGGACCGCTCGAATTGTTTTATGGTCCAGGGTTTTTCAAGGTTACGGCAGCAATGGACGCTATCGAAAACCCGACACTTTTGAAGGTTGTCGGATCAACCAGCGGTTGGAACTTTGGCAAAATTCTGGATGCTGTTGGCCTGAACATCGACGCAGCCGGTACGTTGAACGCCGCCTTTGACATCACGGGAAACATCACATCCGGCAAAACATTTATCAACTCGATGTATGGATCTGCATCCTTGAACATGGGCAAGGGATATATTGCCACCAGCCTGTTGGAACTGGCTGGACTGGGCATTTTCCCTTGGCTGTTTTCCGAAGAGCTTGCGGCCGGCAAGACAGAGATTAGTTGTGTCAAAGCACCAATTCGGATCAATGCAGGCCGTGTTAGATTTGATTCAATTGTTGCCGAAACCCGCAGTGTCCAGTTGGTCGCTCAGGGGGATGTCAATTGGCTCAAGGACACGATCGCCTTGAGAGCCGAACCCCGCCGGGTTGGAAAGCCGCTGGCGCGAAGTGCCTGGCCTTTTGAGGTAAGCGGCCAATTGTCAGACCCAAAATTCAAACTTATTGTCGGGGGTTCGCGCAGCAAACGGACGGACGGAGCCACCGAAATGCCAACAGACCGAGTTCCTTGTCGGCCTGATATTCAGCAACTCAAATAGCGCTTGCACCCCAGGGCGGCGACCTCTCGGCGCGAATTGCAAAGGAGATTGAAACATGTTCCACAAACTGCTGCTTGCGGCACTTTGCTTGGTTGGATTCACTTCGACAGCTTCTGCGCAGGAATACGCCACATCCGGAGATTGGGTCATCAACGTGAACCCGGACAATGGCAACGGTTGCTATATGCAGAAAACCTTTGAAACCGGCACCTTGATTCAGGTCGGTTTTGATCCCGCCCGCAAAGGTGCTTTTTTTGCAGCTTATAACGCAGCCTGGACAGATATCGTCGTTGGCGAGACCAGCGCGCCCCTGTTCGATTTCAATGACTCCAGATTCCAAGGAGAAGCCCTGGGCGTGGAATTGAATGGAGTACCCGGAGGGTATGCGTTCTTTGACAATCCAGAGTTTGCATCGGAATTTGGCAGACGGTTGTCGTTTACATTGCAAGGCGCCAAAGGCGGTTCCGAAGAATTTGATCTGGCTGGGAGTCAGCGAGCCATCTCAGTTGTCAAGGAATGTCAGACCGCACAAGAAGAGTGATTTTGCCATCGCACCGAAAACTCGCGCAGGTAAGACACAGGTAAATTGACGGGGAGACGGGATGCACGGAATTGGGTCAATCAGGATTGAATTGCCACGAGTCGCAGCGGGGCTCATTGCGTCACTTTGCTTGACCATGTTGCTCGTGACCACCAGCCTGGCACAGGACGCGGCCAAACCCGGATCACCGCAACCTGAGTTGACGGAAGAAAACAACGAAATCTACGTCGCCCCAGTGGTCATAGATGGCGAGACGCTGTTTGTAGTCCGCGGATCCTCAGCCCTGCCAGCAACCGAAAGGGCCGAAAAGGTTCAAGAGCGCGTGCTGCGTGTGGCCGGAGCTTCGGAATCCGACACGGTTTTTGTCCAGCAACTGGATAATGAATTCGGGATAGAGATCCAAGTCGACGGCCGAATGGTGACTATTACTACCCAGGCAGACGCCGACTACGAAGATATCAAGCTGGAAGTCCTCGCCGGGTTACAGGCCCAAGCCCTGGAAGCGGCCGTTTTGACTTACCGGGCAAATCGAACAGACGCCGCCCGCGTCGGAAGTGCCTTTGCCGCGTTGGTCTGGTCCGCTCTGTTTTTTGCCCTGTCGTATCTATTTCTGGGCAAGCGCCGAAAACTGGTGGACATCGTTACCCTGGCCGTTCGCGAACGGTTCGATGCGGTCGAAGAGAAAACACAGGCGTTCGTCCGTGGGAAAGGTATTGCCGCGCTTATTGGATATGCCGTGAACGTTCTGATGTGGATCGGCTACCTGTTCTTGTTCTATTATTACCTATCTTTCGTGCTGCTGGCGTTTACGGAAACCCGGCCGATTGCTGAACTATTGCTCACCTATGTGAGTCAACCGTTGGCCAATTTTGCTTGGGCTGTCATTGAATACGTCCCCAATCTGATCGTTTTGGGGATCATCGCGGCAATCACGCGATTGATCCTTCAGGGATTGGCATTGTTTTTTTCCAATCTCGAACAGGGCGTTTTCAAACTTTCTGATTTTGAAGACCACTGGATCTCTCCGACGTATATGTTAGCGCGAGTGCTGGTCATCGTTGTGGCCCTGGTGTTTGCCTATCCATATATACCGGGATCAGATTCACGTGCCTTTCAGGGGCTGACATTGTTGGCCGGAGTCATGTTGTCTTTGGGTTCCAACACGGTGGTCAGCAATATGATGGCCGGGCTGTTCGTCATCTACCGGCGCAGCACAAACATTGGTGACCGGGTTCGCGTGGGAGACAAAACCGGCGATGTGGTCGAGATCAAACTGATGGAAACGCTTATCAAATCGACAAAGAACGAAATGATCAGTATCCCAAACTCTCAGCTTTTGAATTCAGAGGTGGTCAATCTAACCCGCAAGATTGATGGCCGGGGACTGCTGGTTCACACCATGGTCGGTATTGGGTACGAAGAGCCACCGGCCAAGGTCGAAGCCATGCTGATAGAGGCGGCATTGCGCACAACCAGCCTGAAGAAGTCTCCCCCGCCTTTTGTTTTGTGGACAAAGCTGGCCGACTTTTCGATCAATTACGAAATCAACGCCTATACATCCCGAGGTGAATTCCTGCCCAAAATCCTGTCGGATCTGCACCGCAACATCGTCACCGTCTTCAACGAGAACAACACCCAGATCATGACGCCGTTCTACACTGGCGACCCGGACATTCCAAAGCTGCCAGAAGAACAATGGAATGGTGAACTGGCCCACACCCAGACCAGAAAATCAAAAGGATGATTTCAACATCAACGACGGCAGGTGTGTTTTCTCCGAAACCGCGGCGGGTGTGAAAATCCACGCCCATTAGAACTGGAACACTTGGGGTTGGCCCGTGCCATTCGGGATCCCCATCTTTGGAGGAATATTCATGAAGAATACGATGCTCAGAGGGCTGCTGTTTGTGATCCCGGTCGGCATCCTGCTGCTTGTCCTGGGTCAGGTATTCATGATTAGCATGAAAATCGCCGAAACCATGGACAGCTATATCCCAGCGGATCGGATTGCTGGGATTGCAATGTCGAACATTCTGGCCCTTTTGATTGTCCTTTTGACTTTGTTCGCTGCCGGGATGCTGTCCTATGTGTCCTACATCAATGACAAGGTCATTCTGTTCGATCGCGCATTGTCCCAGAACATGCCCGGCTATTTGCTGATCCGGGGTTTGATTGGCAGCCCTCACAACACCGAGGATCTGGTTGGGAACATCAAATCTGTCATAGTCACATCCGACAACTGGGACCGCATAGGGTTCGAGATCGAAAGGTTTGACGACCAAGTTATCGTGTTCTTTCCCAATCAACCTTCTGTCGTCTCGGGTGTTTCGGTCATCGTGAACCAAAACAAGGTCAGGTCACTGGATATTGCCCCGCGCCAATTGTTTGGCCTGCTGCAGGTGCATGGGCGCGGGTTGGGACAGCAGGTCACCGACCAAAAGGACGACATATAGCCCCGACTGGCAGGGCCTGGATTGAATCTAGGCCGACAAGGCATGATGGTCGGCGATTTGATATGAAACGTCTTAGTCTGACGTACTTGTAGTCAGTGCAACCAGCTTGATCCGCTGGATCTTGCCCGATGGTCCTTTGGGCAGATCATCCAGAACGTGAACAATATCCGGAGCTTTGAATGCCCCAACCTTGTGACGGCAAACAGCGATCAAATCATCTGGGCCCACCAATGACCCGTCGCTCAGCTTGACTGCTGCCTCAACGCGTTCTCCGTATACAGCGCACGGCCGCGCAAAGGCCGCGGCTTCAATCACATCGGGATGCGAATACAACGCTTCGTCGATCTCACGCGGTGCAATGTTCTCGCCCCCCTTGATGATCAGCTCCTTCAGGCGTCCGGTCACAAAGAAATAGCCATCTTCATCAACATGACCCAGATCGCCGGTGCGCAACCACCCGTCAGTGGTGAATGTGTCTTTGGTTGCTTGCGGGTTCTTGAGATACTCCCGCATGACATTTGGACCTCGCACCGCGATCTCACCCTGTACATTGCCAGGGAGTGGTTTCAGGTCGGGCGACAGAACGCACGCTTCGTTGCCAAAAGCCTTGCCAGGAGAGCCAATCTTGCGAACCCCCGGTGGCAAGGGGTTTGACAGAATCTGCGCCGCCGTTTCGGTCAAACCCATGGTTTCAACAATTGGAACGTCAAAGCGTGTTTCAAATTTTGTCTGAACGTCAGGAGACAACGCAGAAGACGCGGAACGGCCAAATCTGAGGCGCGCCCGGGTCTGAGGATCGGGTGTCGCATCTGCATGGAGAAGATGTGAGATGATTGTTGGCACAACGGAGAACCAGGTTGCGTGGCATTCCTTGCATTGGGCCCAGAATTGGCTGGCCGAGAATTTCCCGGCAATTGCCAACTGCCCGCCCGAGATCAATGTGCTCATGACAGAAACACACAGCCCATTGATATGATACAGTGGCAGAACACAAAGCCCACAATCCCGTTCAGACAATTCATGCGCCACCGTAGGCGTCCACCCACCGGCAAGTAGGCTGGATTGACTGTGCACCACACCTTTGGGTCGACCGGTCGTACCAGATGTATACATAAGAAGCGCATCGTCTTGCGGATCTACGCTGTGCATCGCAGGTGCAATGTTCGCAGTGTCTTCTTCCAGTTCCCGAAGATTTTCGGGGCGCACCCTGCCAAACTGCTCGGTGACCTCCGGGTTGACCAGGGCAACGCGGGCCTCGCTGTGCTCCAGTGCATAGCCGATTGCCTCATCCCCGGCGACGAGGTTGATGACCGTAGCCCGAAAGCCGCCATACAGAACACCAAAGAGAGATTCGACGGCCACCCGTCCGTTCGGCTGCAAAATCGCGATGCTCTCTCCCTTGGCCAAACCTTTGCCTGTCAGGCGCAACGCCAGATCTCGGGCGCGGGCTCGTAGCTCGCCCCAGGTCAGCGGAGGACGCCCATCAAAGAACCGAAAGGCCACATCAGTGCCCGCTGTTTCCGCCCGATGGTCCAGCCAATCCCGAACGCTCCCCGGAGGCGGTGTATTCGGATCAAATTTCATTGTCCGGCCACCTTCCAATAGTCCGAGAAAATTTCATCCACTGCAGGTTCATTGGGCTCGATTTCGCGGATGACCTTGGTCGTTTGGAGAAAGTGTTTCCAATGCAGGTTATCGTCGATCGAATTGCCGCCCCAGCTGCCACAACCCATCGACAGCGAGAAAGGCATCCCGTTGTTAAACGATCCACCTGTTGCAAACGTGTGGGCCTGATTGACGATGACCCGGCAGGTCGGCAAAAATGTCCCCAGCGCAACGGCGCGGCTGTCTTGGGACGTGTGTATCCCGATAGAGTGCCCTGCCCCCTGATAGTTCAGAATACGCGAGGCGATTTCAGTCGCGTCGACGTAATCCCGGGCCCGGTACAATGCGGCAACACGGCTCAGCTTTTCACCGGACAGCGGGTGATCGGGGCCAATTCCAGACGTTTCGACCACCAGAAATTTTGTGCCCGCCGGCACGGCATCGGCCATCCCCAACGCATTAAGCATCTTGTCAGCATCCTGAGCAATCACAGCCCTGTTCAAATGCCCATCTGGCCACAGCTTGGACACGATCGCAGATTCATCCTGGACCAGCGCTCCCCCAACCTGGGCCAGCTCGGCCAGAAACTGGTCATAAACCGCATCCACAACAATCATCGAGTTCTCCGAAGAACAGGATGTAGCGTTGTCAAATGTCTTGGACGCGGTGATTTTCTGCGCCGCGGCTCTGAGGTCCGCAGTTTCATCAACAATTACCGTCACATTGCCGGCACCGACAGCAACCGCGGGCGTCCCAGCCGTCTGCGCACGATGCACGTTGTTCTGACTGCCCGTGCAGATAATTCGGTCAGATAACTCCATCATGGCCTGGGTTTTGGCCTTGGATCCTGGTGCGGGCAACATCAATACCAAGTCACGGTCCAGCCCGATCTTGTCAAATTCGGCATGAATATAGGTCAACAGCAGTTCACAGCTGGCGACCCCTTTGGGCGATGGGGCCACGACAACGGCATTGCCGCATTTCAGTGCATTGATGATATTGTTGGCAGGCGTTGCAGCCGGATTGGTCGATGGTACCACCGCGCCAACAACCCCCAACGGGCGCGCAATTTCAGTGATTCCACTGGCCGGATCATCTCGGATCACCCCTTGGGTCTGGACCCCCTTGATGTCCCGCATCAATCCCAACGTCTTGCGGTGGTTCTTGGTGATTTTGTCGGGCACATTGCCCAGACCGGTTGTCTGGACGGCGAGTTCAGCAAGTGCCTTGTTTCGCGACGGCTCCATGATGGCCCAGGCCGCTGCTTGTGCAGCGCGGTCATATCGTTCCTGGGTCGCATCCCGCTCATAGGCTTGTTGAGCCGCGCGGGCCCGGGTCATAATCATCTGGACCTGGGCAATGTCATCATCTGCGTTCATCTTTGAATTCCTTTTGGGTTGGACAGGGCGACAGATCGCCCTGCCCTTGTTGGTGCGTGAGCTCAAAGACCGGCCAACAGCTCGGCCAGCGTTTCCTGACGGGCGGCCCACATTGCCTTGACCTCGTCCCGGGTCATGATGTGCATGGGTGAACCACCGGCCTGCATTTTCTTGGAAACCCTGCTGTTCTTGAACATTTCCGGAACCGTAGCGGCCAATTCATCGATGATGTTTTGGGGCGTTCCTTTGGGCACCATGATACCGCGGAAGTTCACGCTGGCATTGTCGATGTCATAGCCCTGTTCCTTGAGCGTCGGGACGTCCGGCAAGAAGGCATTCCGCTCCAGATCAAACACACCAAGGATCTTGACGTTGCCCGCAGCCTGCGCCCGAAACGCATCAGACAGGTTGTTCACCCCCCCTTTTACGTCACCGGCAATCACGGCCTTCATCGCTGCGGCACCGCCCCCCTTGGTCGGGATATAAGCCATTTTCACGCCAGCCGCCTTTTCCAGCTGAAGCGCTGCGATATGGTGGCCGACAAAAAGACCCGCGCCAGAGAATGTCAGCTTGCCCGGATTTTCCTTGGCGTAGGTCACAACGTCATCCATCGAATTCATTGGACTGTCAGCCGCTACAACAAAAACCGCTGGGTCAGCACCCCAGTTTGCGATCGGTTCAAAGCTGTCCGTGGAATATTCCACGCCGCCCTTGATCGATTGGGCAATGAAATGAGGTACATTATACGCGCCCAATGTATAGCCATCGGATTCGGCCTGGGTTGCAAACCAATTCCAACCGACCCGCCCACCGGCACCAGGTTTGTTGATGATGGCAATCGGCATGCCCAGGGCATCTTCGTTGCCTGCGGTCATGGTTACGATACGGGCCTGAAAATCAGTGGCCCCCCCTGCCCCATAGCTGACCATCAGCATGACGGGCCGTTCCGGGTATTCCTCGGCCACAGCTGCCCCGGTCAACGCTGTGAGCGCCAGTGCTGCGCCAGCAATCAGTTTTTTCATTGTCGTCTTCTCCCTTGTTGTTGTGTTGTTGGTTTTTGTTCAGAAAAAAATCTCTCGGGGCGTGTAGACCTTCAACAATTTGGCAAAGAGCCCGTACATCACCAGCAGGAACCCGGCTGTAATAACCGCGCGCTTGATCCAGCTTCGCACCTCGTGGTGTGGGGCTGGGTCATAGAACGACAACAGCACGAAAAACGCGATGGTTCCGGCCGTGTAGAATCCCAGCGCCTTGGCCGCCCAGAACACATAAACCAGAGCGATAACCAGGCCAGGAAGCAGGAACATCGTCTCTTTGGCGGTCAATCCATGGCCAACCTTGGTCCAACCCAACAGCGCCTTGACAAAGGTCCACAACGCCAGGACCACAAACACGGTCGAAATCAGCCTGGGAAACAGGAACGCCTCGGAAGGTTGCTGGGTGTAGCTAATCCAGGCAACCCAGCCCCCTATGGCGGCAATGACTCCAGAAGCCAGGATGTGTTGCATGCGGGGCAAGTTCGGAATGCTCATCCCATGATCTCCTCTTTCGAGATGTAGCGACGCGACCGCAGTTCCATCCAGACCGAATAGAGAACCGAGGCAATCACAATCGCGATCAGAACAATGTTGAGGAGCCCGCCCAAGAAGTAGGCGGCCATACCATCGGTGGCACCAGCGATCATACTGCCTTGAATAAAGTTGGCTTCGGCAATCGGCCCCAGGATGAGACCCAGCACCAACGGTGCCGCCGAAAATCCGAACCGTTCCAGAAAATACATCATCACGCCAAGCGTCGCCATGACATAGACATCGCCCATCGACGACTGGACCGAATAGCTGCCAAAAACAGCGAGACCCAGCACAACAGCGGCCATGACGCTTTGCGGCACCTGCGCAACCCGCGCGGCCAATCCGGCGACATACAAACCAAAGATACACATCAGGATCTGCCCGATCAGCATCGAATTGATAAAGGTCCAGGCGACGTCCGGGTGATTGTCAAACAGATCCGTGCCCGGGAATATCCCGTGGATCAGCAACCCACCCAACAACACGGCCGCTGTCGGGGAACCGGGGATCGACAAGGTCAACAATGGCACCAAACTGGGCCCAACCATGGCATTGTTGGCCGCCTCTGCGGCAATGACGCCTTCGGAATGACCTTTGCCGAACTTGTCTCGTTCGGGGCTGAATTTCTTGGTCTGGTCATAAGCAACCAATCCGGCGATCTGTCCGCCAACACCGGGGACCAATCCGATGATCGACCCGGTGATCGTCCCGATGGCCAAGGCGCGGGGCCGACGCAGCAATTCGCGGATGGCATCCATGATCGAATGCTTTTCGACTTCGATCACCTCGGCGCTGTCAACTCGCCGCCCCTTGGCAAACATGGTCAACACCTGAGGTATGGCAAACAGTCCGATCAACGCAGCAATGATATTGATGCCACCGCCAAGCGCAGGGTGAAAGATGAACCGCTGCGCCCCCATGATGTCATCAAACCCGACGGTGGCCAGCCATAGCCCGATACACCCGGACAATAGCCCTTTGACGACCGAAGCACTGTCTAGCGACCCGATGACTGTGACCCCCAGGATCGCCAGCCAGAACAGATGGCTGGGCCCAAACGCCAACGCCCATTGCGCCAGCAAAGGCGTCAAAAAGATCAAAAGCAGCACGCCAAACACGCCGCCCACAGCTGATGCAAGGAAACTAAGTTGCAGCGCTTTGGCACCCTTGCCCTGTTGGGCCATCGTATGCCCATCCAGCGTCGTGGCGATATTGGCAGGTGCGCCGGGGATCTTGAGCAGAATGGCGCTGACCGCGCCGCCCGCCACTGTCGATGTGTACGCCGCGCCCAACAGGATCAGCCCCTGAACCGGTTGAAGATGAAAGGTGAACGGAATGAGCAGCGCGACAGCCATAGTCGGCGAAAGCCCCGGGGTCGCCCCCAAAATCAGCCCGCCAATTGTACCCAATAGCAGAAGGCCAAAAGATACCGGCGAGAACACATCTCCGAAGTAATATAGGAATTCCAAGCCATCACCCTGTTCGCAAATTCGGTTGACATAAAAAAGTAAGTCATGAAAATAGTTTTGCAAATGTTTTCATTTTTCATGCGAAACGCGGTGTTTTATGTCTAAAAAACAAAATGGTAACGCGGATATTGTGGATGTTGCCAGGGTTGCTGGCGTTTCAATTTCCACTGTGTCGCGCAGCTATAACCACCCAGATCTGGTCAAACCTGCGACTCGGAAAAAAATCGAAAAAGCCGTTCAGAAACTGGGCTACATTCGTAACCGTGCGGCACAGGTCATGCACGGCCGGCGCAGCGCCACCATTGGGTTGGTGGTGCCGACAATTGACAATGCGATCTTTGCCGAGGTCATCCAGTCCTTTTCGACCGAGCTCGACAATCACGGTTTTACAATGCTGATCGCCTCGCACGGATTCGATCTGGACCGAGAATATCAAATGCTGCGAAAGCTGCTGGAGCATCGGGTCGATGGTTTGGCGGTTATCGGTTTGGAACACTCCGAAGCGTCCTTTCAGCTTATAGAACAACAGGGGATACCGACCGTAGCAATCTGGAACTATGACGAAGCCGCCAATGTTTCCTGTGTCGGGGTCGACAACACCGAAGCCGGACGTCTGGCGGCACGCCATCTGATATCTCTGGGACACAGGGAAATCGGGTTGGTCTTTCCTTCGACCAAAGGGAACGACCGCGCTCAGGGCAGATTGAAGGGCGCTTTGGACGAATTGCACAGCATTGGGCTCAGCATTCCAGACAATTGGCAGCTCGAGGCACCATACAGCGTAGCCGAGGCCAAACGGGCCTGCACCACACTGTTGCAACAGGATAAAATCCCAACTGCCATTTTATGTGGCAACGACATTATCGCCCAGGGCGCGTTGTATTCCGCCCAACAGCTGAAAATTGACGTCCCCAACGACCTGTCGGTGATGGGAATTGGAGACTTCAAAGGATCCGGAGAGATCGAACCATCCCTGTCAACCGTTCGCATCCCTGCCAAAAGCATTGGTGTCCAGGCGGCCGAGCTGATCGCAGAAGCTGTCATCGGCTCTCAACCCACACGTCTCGCAAAAAAATGTGAACTTCGTGTCATGCCCAGACACTCAACGGCCGCTCGGGCTGGATAGTCTTTTGACCAGCTATGACATCGGTTCCCAAAGGCCCAACCAAATCTATGGCCGTCAGAGGCTGACCGCGCATCCAAGCTGGGATCAAGATTATTTAGCGCTCAGACTTGGCTGCGTAAAAGGAACATCCGTTGGCATCGCGGCCTACAATGACCAGCTTCTGCTCTGCGACCGTGCCCCGAATTTTGACCCGACCCACCAAAAACCCCCAGTCAATTTCGCCGGAAATTCTGCGATCGCTCAATCTGCCCGAAAACGTTCCATTGACGCCCTGAGAGGTGCGGGCACGCCCAACATATCGCCCGCCCTTTGTGTGGGCAATTGACAAGGCCCCGGTGACTTTCATCCAACCCAATCGGCTTTTGGATCCGCAGTTGGATGTAAATTGCCATGTTCCTGGCATGTTATCCGGCCCAATAGGCATCGGCGGAGGCGGGTTATAGGCAATCTCGTTGGCCGGATCCAAAAGCCAGGTTTCCAACGCCTCGTGGCTCTGGCCTTTCAACGTGTCCAGCAGTTCTTTGTTCAGAAATCCATTGGCTTGTGCGCCTTGCGACGCTTGCCAATCTTTCAACGCTGTTCTCGCACCGCGCCCAATCACCCCGTCAATACCCTTGGGATCAAATCCCAGAACAACCAACCTTGCCTGAATGTCCCGGATAGCAGGTTTATCCAGTTCCAGGTCTTCTTCGGTTTGGTCCGAAGAGGGCAGAAAAAGCGACCGAGGCGAGATCGGTTTAGCAGTCACATCCTGTCCTGCATCAGGCGATTGTGCCGGAGTATGCAATACTTCGGCCCCAACAGAAGCGACCAGAGAGACCGAACCGTCAATGGCAATATCCGCATCAAAACGCCGACCCATCAGATTGATTGGATAGGGCGCGCATCCGTCTATCGCCGCAACGGATGCCAGGAAAAGGCTGCGCGCAAAGAAATCCGGTTCTTTGGGTTCTATCAGATCCGGAATCCCGGTGACGTGTCCTTCGGCGTTCAGTTCGACCCGAATTGTGATTGGCTGGGTCGGCAACAGACCGATGCCTGCCGCAATACATGTCCCGATGTTGGCCCGCGTTGCTTCGGTCGTCGGAAGATCAACCTGGGACCCCGCCCGTTGCCCCATTCCAGATCCGGTCGTATTGCTGATCAACCGGTCGAATTCCGCCAGATCCACGCCGTCAATCGTATCCCGCAACAGGATCGCAACCGCCAGATCGGAGGTTGGGTGTTGCTGCAGGATGCGGTCCAGGAGTCGCTGCATTTCCTCGAGATCAGATCGGGGTGTTGCGCTGCCGGCGTGGATTGATTTGACCTGATCAAACAGTGTTTCCGCGGTTTCCTGTGCAATAGCTGGCCCCCCAAAAAATAGGCAGCCGAACAATGCTGCCAATATCGGGGCAAGGGCAGTTTTTTGCGTCCAATTTTGGCGCGCGTGAACGTTCGCCAGCCCAACCACTTTACCCATCGTCTTTGCCTTCCACTTAAGCAACTTCGCCAAACGCGCTTATGTCGATACGCAGCGAGGCAAGTCAATCAAGTCCACCCGGTTGCAACACAGAGTGGAGCAAAGCTGCCCATTTTTTGGTATTCAAAGAGATCGTTGGTGATTTTGTCCAAAACTGATGTGCGCATTGGGCCCAACACCCATCGTGGGACACGCCATTCGAATCTGCACAGGCGGTTCACGTTGATTACCAGGAAATCCGAGCACCAACCAGAATGGCATCAGCGTCCTGATAGGCAACGGCCGTTCCGTCAACCGAATACCGGCGGTACGTTGCATAAAGTTCGAGATTTCGGGGATCGATACGTTGCACGACCGAGACCCCCCAGGATCGTGAATTGGTGGCCGCCTGGTGCGGGTTCCAACCAGTATAGTAATCGACTGAAAAGGCTGTTGTCCCCAACTGGGACAGCTGGCGAATGACACCCAGCTTTCCATACAAAAACCGACCATCTATATCGTTTGCCCCGGCAGCCACCGCAAAATTCAACCCACTTTCTTCATCCAGGCCCGCGACGGAACCAGACAAGAAAGCCGGTGAACTGTCGTTGTAGGCATAGGCAATACCCGCCTTCACACCAAATCCCCGCCAGCTTGTTTCATAACGAAGCGCAATATCGGCATAGGTATTGTCATCGTTTTCGATCAGCACTTCCTTGCCTATGGCAAAGGAAATGGAGGCGTTGCTGTGGGCCAGACTGTCATAACGAAACCTGAACCGGCGAGAGGCATCAAACACAGGGAAAAAGGTCTGCAGGTCGAGTGTGCTTTCTGTTCCGTCCAATTGACGGGCCGGGATACCTGAAATCGTGTCGCCGACACTGCTGTAAGAGACGACAGTAGTGCCCGAAAAGTCGAACCCTGTAATCCCGTCGCCGGCCATGCTGCCCTGGCCAAAGGAAAAATGCCCCAATTGCGGATTATACACCCGCGCTTCTAATTTGCGCAGCAGCGTTTTGTTCCAGGCATCGCTATTGCCGGATCCGACGCCGCCCCGAAAAATGCCGTCATAGGTGCTGCGGGCAAACGCCGATTCAATGTTCAGGAACAGATTTCCACCATTGTTGAAATCGGTGTCCAACCGGACACCAATACGGCTGGGCGCGTTGGGGTTGTCACGCAGGGTGTTGATCTCATTGAACCCGTCATCATAGTTCAACTGCCCCAGGTTGAATTGCCCATAGATCCGAACAAGCGTGTGATCAGATATCTGCCATTGTAAAAGTTTCTGCCAAAACGACTGACGCTTGGCCAAACTATCGCGCCAGCTTTCCTCCCAGTTCCTGGACCAGTTCTGGGAAGATTCCAAAGCGTTTTCTGCTTCTGACGCATCTGTTTGCTGGGCATTGGCAGGCCTAGCAAAGGAGTGGGCAAAACTCACCAACCCTACGCCAACCATGCCCAAGATACGTTTATCCATTACTGAAAACCCTTAGATTCTCGCTCGCCCAATCTGTTCAATCCGCAGCGCATCTGCGACCGGAGGCCCGACCAATCTACGTCAACTCCCCTTAAAACGCCCCTCAAAAGAAATCCAATCTCGGACAGGACCGCCAGACACGGGCCGGGCATGGTCCGATAAATCTTGCATCAAATAACACATATATTCTTTTCAGAGTATAAGGTGCAGGCCCGGTCCGTCACCTCATAATTTTGTCCGACCCAAGCGACACTTGGACTTTTCTCAGAAATCAACATCTGACGTCAAAGACGGGTCGCATTTCCAGCCACCTCCTCCTAAACTCCCTGAATATTGACAGGATGCAATCAACGCGATCAAAGTTGACTGTCCCCTATTTTGAAGGGCAAGCACCCGTTCGACGTCACTGGCCACGGGCCAAGTTCGTATGCGGGTATCGAAAACCGGTCAGGTTTAAGGCCGGAAATGAGGTGATAGGTCAGATGCAACATTGGGGTAAACGGATTTTGGCTCTGACCCTTGGGCTCTCCATATTTTTGGTCGTTTTGGTTTGGTTGGTATTGTCTTCATCCATTCTGGCAGGTCCCAGAGGCCAGTTGACCGAATGGATCCTGAACAAGAAAACCGGTCAGAATGTACAGATTCAGGGCGGCGTTCTAATTGAACTGGGGCAGGTGTTGAACATATCAGCCCAGGGGGTGACGCTGCCAAGCCCGACTCTCGATGATATCAACCTTGCCGAGATATCCCAGTTGAACTTCAGCCTTGTTCTGGCCGACTTGCTCAAAGGCAAAATTGATTTGCTAAACCTTGGTGTTGATGGGGTTACCTTCAACCTCATCGCAAAGGAAGACGGCACAACATCCTGGGCGTCGGCATCGAAGTCAGTCAAACCCAACACCCCCAGCAAACCGAGACAAGTCACCGGAATATCCGGGCTCGTTTCTGACCACAAACTACAGATCACTAATGCGGAAATTGTCTATCGCGATGGGCGCAATGGTCTCGACCTTGACCTGCTCATGCCAGAACTTGCCATCACGCGGGAGGATACCAGTGAACCCGTTCAGTTGCGGGGCAACGGTGATCTGAACGGTCAGGGTTTCACGCTGTCCGGAGAATTCCACCCCGACGCCCCGTCCAGTCTTGAACTGGCATTCGACAGTATGCGTGTGAGAATAGACGCCAAACCAGACGACGGTGGATTCCTCGCAGGTTTTCAGGCCACGGCCGACGCCACGATTGACGACCTTGGCCAGCTGCAGGATGTTTTGAAACTCAACAAGGTGGTTTCAGGAACCAGCAAGGCAGGCGCAGAAATCATCCGCAAAGACGGTAAAACCTTTGTTGGTGGTGCCGACTTGGTCGTGTCCTTGACCGGTGGGCAAAGCGTTGTTGTCAAACGGTCATTGGGTCCCACCGGAAACCCGGCGAATGCGGTTTTGGATACCACGATTAGATTGTACCCAGAAAATGCAGAACCGCCAAAGACGGCCTTGCGCCGTGATCTGAAGCTGGTCAGCGTTTTCATGCAACTCGCCAACCGCGACGGGGATATCCCGTTGCGCAAGATGGTGATTGAAACCAACGGGTTCGTCATGGACACCGGCGGAGAAGGGCCCCCACCAATCGCGGTATCTGATATCTCCAGAACGCCGGATGGGCTGTTGGCGATCGGCGACGCCACGCTGCGGCTGGGTCCCCCCGATGCTCCCCTTGTTGTGCTTCAGGGGGCCATCAGCGATGCATTGCAAGTCAAAGGCATTGATATCGGCGGAACCCTCTCCTTGCCAACGGCCAGCTTGCTATCGCCGGAATTATTCCAGACTTCGGATATCTTGGGCACAGTCACCGGTGGGTTTCGGCTGACGGGCAGCCTGGACGGGTTGATGCTGTCCGATCTTAATGCCGCAACGCAAGATACGGATCTGTGGCATCTCACCGCCAAAGGATCCGTTGGAGACATTCTGACATTGAACCAGATCGCTGTGGACCTTTCCGCAGACATCGTGTCGGGTGCCGAAACGCTCGGTGCCCTGGGTCTGGAGCCAATCGACACAGGCCCTTTGACGATCGCCGCAAAACTCAACAGCCAAGGCCCGGACTGGCGATCCAACGCCAGCGTTTCTGTTGCTGACTCTCAACTGGGGTTCAACGTGACACTGGATGCCGAGGATCCAAATGCAATTGTCCGTGGCAGGATCGAAAGCGAACTGATCCAGATGGCAGATATCAGAACGCTGATTGCGGCGGCAATGCAGGTTTCCAGGATCGCCAAACTGGAAGATGCCGCAAAGCAAAACAGCGCGCCGACAGACGACAGTACTGTTGACGAAGATGCGCCGAGCGAAACGCAACCTCCACCGGGGCCATTCCGGGATCTCACTCTCTTGCCTTTGGGGCGGTCAATCCTGTTGTCAGGGATGGACTTGGAAGTGGCGATCGACCTGCAAGAAGTTGTTGGCGAAAGAGGAAAGTCCAGCCTGAAAAGCGATCTTGAGCTGAAGGGTGGGAAAATGCGCCTGGGACCGATGACATTCGACTATGCGGGTGGCAGCTTTGAAGTTACCGGCTCGATGGACCTGGATGAGAACCCCGATATCGTCAATGTTTCAGGGTCAACAGGTGGTTGGGATCTGGGCAAAATCATGCACGCCCTGCATTTCAAAAAAGGTGTCAGCGGGGTTCTGAATGCCAGCTTTGACGTCTCCGGCAATCACGCCTCCGGCAAAGATTTTCTGAAGTCTCTCAAGGGATGGTCAACAATATCGCTTTCGAATGGCACCATTGATACGCAGCTCCTGGACATTGCCGGCCTTGGGGTCATTCCCTGGCTATTTACCAAGAACAAAGGGGACCGTGCCCCCATCGTGTGCATGAACGCCCCATTGCAGATATCAAATGGAACAATTTCCTCAAAAAGAATCGTGGTTGAAACGGATGACGTTCAGGTTGTTGTCTATGGCAGCGCAAATCTGAGCAACAAATCCTTGGACATTCACGGCCAACCACGCAAAATCGGCAAGCCGCTGTCCCGCAGCCCCTGGCCATTCTCGCTGTCGGGGGCGATGTCCAAACCAAAGGTCAAAGTAAAAGACGGCCCGCGCAAGTTACGCAGAAAAGATGGCGCTTCCACCATGCCAAAAAACAGAAAACGCTGTGTGCCTGACATTCTGCAGTTGCAGTAACATCCTGGAACGAGGGCGACAGATCCCGCCTGCAAAAGTATCACAGTAAATGTGATACGCGGGTCATTGAACACGTTTGGCTGGCTCAGCCCTGCCAGATCCCAGCAGACGCGGAATTGGTCAGAACCCGCTGACACGCTCGATCAGCCAAAAGGCAGAAATGGACCCGATGCAATAAGCAGGCAGCTGTTCCATCCATGTCGGCCAGTACCGCACGGCTTTTTTGAGCACCATAGTGACACCCAGCACACCCAAGACAAAAACAAGCTGCCCCAATTCGACACCAACATTGAACATCAGCAATGCCAGAGGAATTTCGTGGGGCGGCAGGCCAACGTCTGCCAATGCTCCGGCAAAACCAAAGCCGTGTAACAGCCCAAATGTGAACGCAACCAACCACGGCGACCTTGCGGTCAGGCTGGGTTTTCCCCGGACAACTTTCAACATCTCGCCGGCGAGGAACAATATCGACAGCGCGATGACGGCTTCGACCGGGGGACCGGGCACCCATACCAATCCCAATGTAGCGCCAGCCAATGTCAAACTATGTGCCCCGGTAAAGGCCGTAATGGCCCAGAACAACCGCCGGGACGGCCCGACAATCAGCAGAAGGGCCAAGACGAACAGCAGGTGGTCAAAGCCCTCCAGGATATGTTCAAACCCCAAAACCGTATAATCCCAGGTGATCTGGGCCGCGCTTCGAGGGCCTTGAACGATCATCCAGTTTTGCGATGGCTGCAACAAAGACGTGGTCGCCACCCCGTTCGAAAACGCAACCCGGACCAACACATCGGTGTTGGTTTCCAACAAACCGTCAACCTCGATCCGGCTGCCTGCAAAGCTGTTGGGAGCAACCTGGATCAGACGTCTTTCAACAATGGTTCTCGACATTGCCGTGGTTGTCGGCGCGGTCAGGTTCTGCACGGTATCCGGCAAGATCAGCGCCAGCGGAGTCTGCGCATTCGCCGCCTTTGGAATGCGCCAAAGTACGCTGAATCGTCCATCGGAAATTTCCGAAAACTCAAGATACCCAGGTTGCGAGTCGTCCGCCCGAGCTCCGGACCCAAAGAGCAAGAGGCAAGCCGAGACAATGACGGCAAACACAAGGCCATACCCTTTTATCATTGGGTCACCTGGCGTGCGGATTGATCGTCTTCTGTTGGCTCTATTATGATTTCATAGCCCGTGCGCAATGTCTGATAGGTCTTGTCCTCCAGATCTTGTTTCTGCGCCCGCAACCAATCTTGCGCAACTTTGGCGCGGATGTCATCGAGGTCCGGCAAACGCCCTTTGATCCGTTCGCTGACAAAAACCAGATGCCCACCAAATCCGGACTGAACCGGCCCGCCCCAGTGCCCTACTGGCACCCGTTCCAGCGCCCTGGCAAAACCGTCGCCAAATTCCCGGTCAATCTGGCTCAACGAAGCCCCTTCGACCGCAAGCGGCAACATGATGGTGTCTCCCAATTGCCAAGGGTCTTCGCCAGCCTCAACACGCGCCAGTATTGACAAGGCATCCGCCCCAATATCGTCGCGCTTTTCGGGACTGAGATAGATATGTTGAAACGACAGGCGCGATTCCAGCCGGAATTTTTCGGCATTGTTTTCAAGGTACTGACGCAAATCATCGTCCGTTGGCGGAACCAGCGCGGAAACATCTTCCAGAATGAATTCGAGCTTTTGCCGCAATCGGCGCCGGATCACCCCGTCTCCCTGATCCAATCCCAACTTGACGGCCTCTCGGTAGAACACTTCGCTGCGGATGTATTCAGAGATCAGCGCCTCGCGCTCCTGATCGGTCGGAGCCCGCGACCAGGACCGTTTGAATCCTGCTTCCAGCTGGTCAACATGACCGGCGGTAACCACAATCTGGTCCGATTGATCCTGTGTGGTATCGTTCCTCAGGTTGAAAACCGCAAACAAAACGGCCCCAATCACAAGGAAATGCAACATCGGTTCGCGAAACGCGTTGAGAACAATGGCTTTCATCAATGACACAAACAGCAGCTCGAACCAGATCAATTGCACATTCGGTTGCTGCCAGAGACTCCTAATTCAATTTCTGACATGAGGCGACAGATCTGCCCCTCTGTTTGGCGCTGTCAGATCACAACGCAATCAAAGTGTACCAGATTGATTTGGAATGGAAACCGCCAGATGAGCGCGCCATATGGCTCCTGCGGTCTGGACACTATGCCCTGGAGTGGCAGCAAATTCCGCAGATGTAGAATCCGACCCCAGTATCAAATCACGAGCCGATCGCTCTGCCCCTTGAACACCCGCAGACACTTCCGCTCAGGCACCAAACAAAACAGGCCTTCCTCTTGCCGGGATCGTCCACGGCCAAACGACAAGCGGCAGTTGGTTGCAGTCCTGATCACGATCCCGGGCATGAAGCATTCGCTGTGGCGGGCGATCGGCACAGACGGTGATATCCTCGACGGTTACATCAAATCCGACGAAATCCAAAGGTCTCGCAGCGTTTTCCCGACGCTTGATCGCTCATTCATGACCGCCTTCATTGGCCATTGCGTCACGCAGCGCATCGCCAGCAAGGTTGATGGTGAGAACACAGATGACAACTGCAAACCCTGGCCAAATCATCTGTAGAGGGGTCGAGCGCATATGCACGCGCGCGTCCAATAACATCGCACCCCACTCGGGGTTCGGGGGTTGGACACCAAAGCCGAGAAACCCAAGCGCAGAGATGCCAAGGATCGCGCGGGCAAACATGCCGGTCCAGACAACGGCGAGCGATGGGATCAGCGACGACAGGTAATGCCACAGCGCAATAGACCACCCGGGCAACCCGGCCAAACGGGCTTGCACCACATATCCGCGGCTTTGAACCGACAGACCGATGCCCCGGGCCACGCGGGCATAACGCATCCAGCCTGTGACGCTGAGGGCAAAGATCAGGCTCCAGGTCCCCGCACCCATAAGCCCCGCGATGACCACGGCCGCCACAAGTTCAGGAAATGCCAGGAAGGTATCGGTTGCGCGCATCAACGACCAATCCGCATACTTGCCGCCAAGCGCTGCCATCAGGCCGATTGACGTCCCAATGAAGAGGCTCAGAAGCGAGATCAGGAACGCCAGCCCCAAGGACCACCGCGCACCAAAAAGCAACCGCGACAGGACATCCCGCCCAAGCGCGTCTGTACCCATCGGGAACGTCGCATTTGGGCGGGAAAGACGGTTTGGAATGTTGATCGCCGCGGGGTCATATGGTGCAAGCAGCGGGCCAAGAACCGCAAGAGCGACAAGACCTGTGGCGACGATCACTACGCTACGCATCTTCGGTTCCAATCCGGGGGTCGATGGCGCGATAGATGATGTCGGTCAGCAGATTTACCACGACAAAGACAAGAGCGGTCAAAACGACGACAGCCTGCACATGCGGGAAGTCCCGCGCAGTGATCGCGGTGACCAAAAAGGTGCCCAGACCCGGGCGGCCAAAGATGACCTCAACCAGCACCGCCCCTTCGAGCAAGAAGGCCAGTTCGAGCCCAAAGACTGTGACGACAGGTATCGCGGCATGGGGGGCAATGTGGTCTAGTGCCACTGCTTTGCTTCTGACGCCACGCCGACGGATCGCAGGCAGAAAAGGCTGGCCTCTGGCCTCAAGGATGCTCGACCGGATGATCCGGGTCAGCGAGGCGGCGACACCGAGGCCCAACGTAACCGCGGGCAGGACTGCATGGACCGGTGTCCGCGCACCCATGGCAGGAAGCCATCCGAGCTGAACAGCAAACAGCAAGATCAGCAAAAGCCCAAGCCAATAGGCCGGGATCGCGGCACCAAGTGATGCGATCGCAACTGCGCCCCGATCCAACAGCCCGCCCGGACGTTTGGTGGCAAGGATCGCGAGCGGCAGCGAAGTTGCAAGACCGATCGCCAACCCGGCCAGGGCCAGCGGGAAGGTATAGGTTATGGCCGCCCAAAGGTCGGGCCAGACAGGACGACCCGTTACCGCAGAATAGCCGAAATCGAGCCTAATCAACGGGCCAAGCCATGCCCAAAAGGCTTGCCAAAAGCTCGTGTTCAATCCGACCTCCTCGCGGACCTGATCGATCACGTCTTCGGTCAAGAGCGCGTCGAAGCGGGCCATGGCAATGGTTTGTGCGGGGTCACCGGGTGCATTCCAAAGCAGCGCAAACGTCAGAACCGCTGTCCCCGACAAAACGACGACTACGCGCAGCGCCAGGCCGCCAATTGCTTTGATCATGCCGCGTCCTCGAGCGCACCAAGCGAGATTGCGGCATCCCGCAAGGCGCGGGAATAGGGCGATCGCGGATTCAGTGCGAAGGTTTTGGCATTTGCAGTCTCTTCGACCCGCCCGGCCTTTAACACCACGACCTGATCCGCGTGGGCGATCGCATAGCCAATGTCATGGGTGACGATCAGTGCGGCAAATTCTTCTTCGCTTTGGAGACCTGAAATCAATTGCGCCGTGTGTTTCTGCGTCACCGCGTCGAGCGCTGAAAGGGGTTCATCAAATAACACAAGAGGTGGTGCGGCAATCAGGGCGCGCAGAATGCCAGCCCTCTGCGCTTGACCAATGGAGACTTGATCGGGACGGCGCTCCAGCAGGTCGAGCGGCAGTTCCAACCCTGCACAAAGCCGCTCTAACCGACCTTCTGTTAATGCAATCCCCTGCGCCACAACCGGCTCCATCACAGACCGTCGCAGGCTGAGCGCTGGATTGAAGGCGGCACGCGGCTCTTGCATGACCAATGCGGGGCGGGCGGCACGTATCGGTTTGCCGTGCCATGTGATCTCGCCCGCCGAGGGTTTCAACAGGTTCAAGATTGCGGCGATCAATGTGGATTTACCAGCTCCACTTTCGCCAACCACCGCGAGTGTTTCACCCTCATTCAAGGACAACGAGATGTCCTCCAACGTGACGTGCGATCCACGTTTCACCACAAGGCCATTCACCTTCAACACGGCAGCGCCATCCAATTTCGATGCGCTGAAAGGGCTTTGGCTGCCCGCGTCTTTGGTCGTTCCAATATCTCCTTGGTCCGCCCTTGTTCGACCAAATGTCCAGAGTCCATCACCATCAGTCTTTCGACTCGCCGTGCAACAAGGCCAAGGTCATGGGTGATCAGGATCATTGCCGTGTCTTTACCATCCAAAAAACCGCCGAGGAGTTCCATCGTTGCAGCGGCCACAACTGGATCAAGCGCAGAGGTGGGTTCATCCAGCACAATCAGATCTGGGTCGCCGAGCAGGGCCATGGCAATGACGAACCGCTGTTGCATACCCCGGCTCCAGCTCCAAGGACGTTTGCGCAGATCACCCCCTTCAATCTTCAGCGCGACAAACAGCGCTGCCTGATCCGCACGATCAGGCGCGAGCCCCAAGGCCACTTCCGCCTCGCGCCAATGAAACGCCATGGAACGCAACGGATCGAGCGCTTCCTCCGGGCTTTGCGGCACGTGGGCAACGCTGTGACCCTGCGCGCGCAGATCGTCGATCAGCGCGTGTCCGAGCGTAGATTTTCCTGAGCCAGAGGACCCGACGAGACCGATGCGGTCCCGCAATGGGATATTCAGCGAAGTGGAATGGAGAATGGTCCGGCCCGAGCGCACTGCGGTTAGGCCGGTTACGGTCATTGTCATTCGCTCAGCTTCGTCTCGTGCGTGATCCAGTAGGTTTCGGTTGGATGCACCTGATAGCCGGTCAAGCCGGCGACGCCCACATTCGTCTGGCTTACGTGGAAAACGGGGATCAGGGCGACCTCAGACGCAATGATCTCCTGCACCTCGTCATAGATCGCCTTGCGCTTTTCATGCTCGAAGGTCAGGCGACCTTGGTCCAGCAGCTCGTCAAGGCGCGTATTGGCAAAGCTTCCAGAATTGGAACCTCCGTCAGACTTCAACAAGGTTTCCAGCACTGCACCCGGGTCACCCTGGGGTGTCGTTACCCACGCTTGCAAGAAGAGATCAGCCTCGCCCGCTACAATCGCATCATTGCTCGCGCCCCATTCGCCCACCGTAATATTGGCCTTTACGCCGATTGCAGCAAGAAAAGCTTGGGTCAGCTCAGCCGTCGGCGGCAACGCCGCACGCGACGAATAGGTGACGATGTCGATCTCCAGCGGAGCGCCCTCCAGCATCCATGTGCTCCCTTCCTTGACCGCGCCCGCCTCGGTGAGCAGCGCTTCGGCTTTGGCGGGATCATAGGTGGCAGGAAGATCTGCGGCCCAAACTGTGCCCTTGGGGTAGACCGTCCCTGCTGGAACACCACCGACGCCGGACAAGGCCGCTTCGACGATACCCTGACGATCAATTGCATAGGACACAGCCTGACGGATCAGTGGGTTGGCCATTGGCCCGCTTGTCGCGTTGACGGTGTAGAAGTAAAGCCGTGCCGTCGGTGCGGAAAAGCCCTGCGCTCCGGTTGCCCTGATCCGGTCAAAGTCAGTTTCGGGATAGTTGATGACCAGATCAACTTCGCCTGCCTCAAAGGCCAGTGCGGCCGTGGCCGGGTTCGCGGTGGCGACGACGCGAACTTGTTCCAAGCCGGGCATACCCTTCCAATAGTTGGCGTTCGCTTCCACGCGGTAAAGCTGTTCTGGCACCGCCTCCTTGAACACATACGGTCCCGTGGCATTGATCGGAAACGCCTCAGACGGAGTGCCCAGGATCGCAATTGCGGGCTCGGACAGGGTCCAGGGGAAGGCGGCGTTCGGGCTGTTTGTCTCGAACACGACGATTGTGTCTCCGTCCGTCGACATGTCGGCCAGATCAAGCAGCTTTGCGCCCCGAGCGTTATGACCTGCGTGGGTTTTGTCCGAGATCGGTGCAATCGCATCAATGACTGCCTGCGCCGTCACCGGAGAGCCATCGTGGAAGGTCACACCCTTGCGCACAGTCACGCGCCATGTAGTGGGCGATGATTGGTCGATCGCTTCTGCCAGACGCGGGTAGAGGTTCATATCATAGTCGATCCCCATTAGCGTTTCGGTCACGCCAGTCTGGTTTGACATCCAGCCGTTGTAGCTGGCACGCGGATCGGGAACTTCGGCTGTTGGCCCGAAGCCAACGGAGATGGTGAGGCTGCCCTCTTGGGCTGTAGCGGGCAGAGCCATGCCAAGGGCAAGTGCTGCGGCACAGGCGAGCCGTGAATAGAACGACATGAGCATTTCCTTCAGGTCATTGAGTTGAGTTTGAAAGCAGTGGATTGTCGATCACGGGCCAATGTGCGGGCTTCGGCAAGGGTGAGCGATTGAAGCGCTTCTTCCGCTGACAACCCTTTGGCCCGCGACTTGGACCAAATGCGGCGAACGGAGGCAGGAGACCACGGCAAGGCCGCCCGAGCGACCCATTGGCGAACTGGTGCAGGCAATCCGTCAAAGGCATCCATAGGATCACCGGAACGCCTTTTGCGACGCAGGCTGCTTTGTCCGAGATTGCGGTTCATTCGGCCGTTTCCAGATCAAAGATCGGGTCAAGAACGAGCACAAGGCGGGTTTCACCCGTCCCCTCAATCGGAGGTGAGCGATGCAACAGACCCATCTCTGGTTTTGGCGGCCAACGCGTCCCGCGCAACAAAATGGGTGCGCCGGTTGGAACGGTGAAAATATGCTCAGGCTCTTTACCACTCACGGATGTTCCGTATTGCGTGCCCGTCCCGCGATAGGTGCACACCAGCCTGCCCATGATCGCATCAAGGTGGAACTTTCGGCAGGCGTTTGTTGCAACAGCTTCGAGCCTGAGTTGAAGATAGGCGGATTGCATGAGATCGGAAAAGCGCTGAGCCAGACTGGCGATATCATCAATCAGCCAGTCGCACTGTTGTCCCTTTGGCATTCCAGCGATATCGCAAAGATGCTGGGCCGTTTCGCCGACTGCGTTTGCCAGCACTACAACCCGCCCGCAGGGCAGAGTGTCCGCGTCCAGCCCGGCAAGCCATGAAATGGCATCGGGCGACGCCGCACGATCCCAAAGCGTGGCTGCGCAGGCCGAATCACGAAAGCTCTCCAAGCCTCTTGCGTCGCGCACAACGCTGACGCCAGCAGGCTGATCAGCTGATATCGATGTCGCGATGTTCATGCGGCATCCTCGACGCGCCGCCAGCCCGGGAACGGGTCGGGCATATCGAGCGGCAAGGCACCGGGCCCGGTAGCCAACACAGATGGAACAAGGCAGGCGTCAAGTTTGACCTTAAGAGCAGACCAATCGATGCCCGATCCAATGAACACCAGCTCCTGCCGACGGTCGCCCCATGGCTCCTGCCAATGCTGCTGCATGTACTCACGCGCGGATGCGTGATCAGGCCAACGCTCTTTGGGGACATTGGCCCACCAGGTACCAATCGGTTTGACACTCGACAGTGATCCAGCAAGCGAGAACTCTGCGACCCATTCGGGGCGCGTGGCGATCCAGAAGTGGCCCTTGGCGCGGATCACGCCAGGCATATCGCCGTTCAGAACCGACAGGATCTTCTCAGGGATAAAGGGCTGGCGTGCACGATAGACATAGGAAGTCACACCGTATTCTTCGGTCTCCGGCACGTGATCTGCAAAACCGTAAAGCTCTTTGGCCCACATCGGATGCTCATGCGCCTTGTCGAAATCGAAAAGACCTGTGTCGAGAATCTTCTCTGCCGCAACCTGTGAATGATTGGCCTCGATGATCTCGGCATCGGCGTTCAGGCTGCGTATGATCTTGCAGGCTGCATCCACCTGTGCCTCAGACGCATCAGCGACCTTATTCAGGATCACCACATCGGCAAATTCCATTTGGTCAGTCAGCAGATGTACCAGCGTCCGTTCATCCTCATCCCCCATGACTTCACCGCGGTCACGCAGGAAATCGTGGCTGGAGAAGTCGTTGAGCAGGTTCACCGCGTCGACGACCGTCACCATCGTATCCAACCGGGCAACATCAGATAGGCTGTTACCGGACTCGTCCCGAAAATCGAAGGTGGCAGCAACAGGCAATGGCTCGGAAATTCCGGTGCTTTCGATCAGCAAATAGTCAAACCGTCGTTCGGCCGCCAACCGACGTACCTCATCCAAAAGGTCGTCACGCAACGTGCAGCAGATGCAGCCGTTTGACATCTCGACCAACGTCTCATCCGTGCGGCTGAGTTCGGTGTCCGCGCGTACCAGGTCCGCATCGATGTTGACCTCGGACATGTCATTGACGATGACCGCAACGCGTCGTCCTTCACGATTGTTGAGCACGCGGTTCAGCAGGGTGGTTTTGCCCGCACCTAAAAATCCGGACAAGACGGTGACGGGAAGTCGAGTATCTGGCATCTATGATCTCCAACGCGTGCAATAACGATCACGCAACTTACGCAGTTACTAGACTAATGCAACTACAATTGTTACGTTTGGTCACGATATGGAGAAACTTTGCGCATGAAGCGGAACAGTCGCCTATCTCTCGCCCTGCACACGCTCAGCCACATGGCGGGTGATCCCGACCGCGTGCGAACTTCCGCAGATATTGCCGATCACGCCGGAACGAATCCCGTAGTCGTGCGCCGTGTTCTTGGGAAGCTCAGGGAAGCAGGTCTATTGGTGTCGGAAAAAGGACATGCGGGTGGGTGGCGTTTGGCCAAACAGGCCCGCGGCATCACGCTCGCAGATGTCTACCTGGCGTTGGATGAACGGCTTGTATCAGGAAGCGACAGTGACGCCGAGCCTTCGCATTGCAGCGTCGAAACAGACCTACAAACGCGCGTTGCCGAAGTCCTCGAAGAAATAGAAGAGAGCCTCGTGCAACGTTTGCGCGAAACGTCGATCACCGATGTTCATCCAAAGTCATGCAGCTATTGCGACAACTGAGGGCCATTCGTGGGGCCGTCAACCCGTCTCCAATTCACACCGGACAGACACAGGTCCACCAAGGACCTGAGCAACTGCCGGAATAGACAACAAGTCTAAAGAACCCGCCGACACGTCGTTCTCAGGAACCTCTTTGCTATTGTTCAAATTGGCCAACTTTGGTCTTTGTGTTCATTGGGATGGCGCCCGGTGCCGAACTCTGGTGGAAAGTGTTCATCACCGACGCCCACGTCAGTCCTTTTGAACTCAGTTGCCTGTGGTGCCCGTTACCGACAGAGGATCATAAGGGGACGCCTGAGAATTCCTCGCGATCAGTTCCTGTGCCCAGTCCTGCTGTGCGGTGACCTTGTCCTCATAAACGCCATGGACCCGACACAGGAACAACTCTGAATCATCCATTGCATTGGGCTGCGCAAACCAATCTTGCGGCTCAACTTTGGTCAAATCGACCTTGGCCACGCGATAGTCCACCGGTTCACTGGATTGAGGAAGCTCGAGGGATGACTGATCATCCAGTATGTCGTCATACAGTGTTGGGCGGGCACCACCGGTGTCGATGGTAAAGGTGCGCAGCCATTGTTCTTTGTTTGAGGGCTCGAAACGGCCCACTTCTTCCACTGGATAGCGGATAGCTTGCCCAGGGTTTACGCCTTTCAAAACTTTGCTGTCGGAAACAACAATTGTGCCATGCACCAGAACATAAGGAATGCCAGTAGAGGGAAGACCGTTCTTGCCCTTTGAATAGGTGGCGTTTTCCGAAACATTTTCAGGATCAAATATGGTGATATCCGCGATCATGCCTTCTTGCATACGCCCACGCACGTCCATTGCCTGAATACCGGCGTCACCCAATTGTTTGGCTGCCCAATAGCTAAGCTGCGACAAAGAGAACATCAGCGGCACATCGTTTTCACGTGCCAACCGCAACAGAATAGCGTGTGAACCAGCCGAACGCGGGTGGCCTGCATAGTCTTCGAACGGGGAATCCCAATCAAGCCGCTCTCCTTTTTCATTCAGCCCCGGCATACCGTCGCCCGAGATGACAAAATTGGGCACCTTGATCCAATCCTTGATCCACTGCTCGCGGGGGGGGCTAAAGGCAATTGCAGTGCGCCCGGGTTCGGAGTCTTTGAATTCGAGGAATTCTTCCTTTGTGACATATCTGTCAAGCTGAGGATCGAAAATGGTTTCCTCATACTTGTATCCCATCGAATCTTCCCAATTGTCAGGTGCGAGAATGGAAGCGCCATAGTTCCCCGACCCCGCGGTCCAAGGATACCAGGTTGACCAGACATTATGACCCTGTGCCCGGGCCAGCTGCATCTTTTCTTCAATCTCCCACCAGCCGTAGTCGTTGGTATGGTGAAGTTGAAGCGAGGCCCCCAAAACCATCGCATTCGTCAGCAACTCGTTTGCGCCGGTCGCGGTTTCGATCGGAGTCGATGCGCTGGGATGAAAGCGGTGGTGCGCGGCAGTCAGGCGACCGTACTTGGCCGCAATTTTCTGGGCCTCAAACATTTCATAGGTCGTGATACCTTCCCGTGCATATCCGATGGTCGATCCAACACCCAGCGCGCCTTCACGCAAACCTTCATCAAGCGTCGCGGTAATTTCATTCATCTGATCCAGAGTACTACGTGTGACTGACCAGCCATCAACACCATCCTCGGCGGCATCAATTCGGTAGTCAAAGAAATAGGGCATCGAGACATTCGGCCCTTCGAGCGCCAGCCCATCATGCACCCGCATGCGGGCAAACTCCTGCCCCACGACAGTACCAAAATTTGCCTGAGTGTTGTTTTCCCGCTCAGCATACCATTCGGAAATATTGAGCGCGCCCACCTCAAAATCCATCTGCGTTGTCACACCATCGCGCAAATTCAGCTTGATCCCAAAAGGGCTGAGCCCGTGTTGTTCGAGGTCAATGAAGCCGGGTGCAACAACGTGACCGGTCGCATCAATGGTCTCGGCACCTTCGATGGTCTCTCCGGTAATCTGCGTGATCCAACCGTTGTTGATGCCTACATTTGCAACTTGGTCAAACCCGGTTTCGGGATCCATAACCCTGCCATTCAGAATGACGACATCAAAGTTCTGAGCAAAAACCTGAGTCGATAGGGCTGACGTAACAAAAAGTACTGAAAGTAATGTGTTCCGCGGTTTCATAACAACCTCACTGTGTGCGTTACTGATTGCAGCATAACCGAATAAATGGTGAACTCGATATTCATCACAGCAGGATCGGGACAGAAATTTTCCCGCCTAATGAATGCTATTGTCAAATATGCTGTTAAGGTGATCTATGCCTACTGAACCCACACAAAGCATTTTGTTTCTGCACCCATTTTTTGATGACTTAAGAGCAAAAGGCTGTGCCCCAGAAACTATGGCGCACCGCCTTGGCGTCAACCAGTCTGAACTGGATGATCCGTCAACGCTAATACCGGCAAATACTGTTTATGGGTTTCTGCGATGGTCCACAGATTGGAGTGGCGAAAAAACATTATGCAGCCAATTGGGCATGCGGATGGCGCAGGGGGAATGGATGCCATTTCTGCCACTTCTTGCCGGTGGCCTAACAGTCTGGCAGTTCTTTTTGCGTTTCAGCTCATCTGCTCGAGACCAAGGGGGCTCCGCCATATACCGAATGGAGGCTGACGGCCAAGTCGCGCTTTGGAAGCTGACGCGCCCCAGCAGTGCGTCCAGCAATGCGGACTATGCAGATGCAACGGCTGTTGGATTTTTCGTTGGGGTTCTGAAAGGAGCGCTTGGAGAGATGTATGACAATAGTGAACTCCTGGTGGTCACCTCAGACAAGACATTAATTGCAGATGAAGTTCTTCCCACGACTTCGGTCCTTGATGGGGCAAAGGGTACGGTGCTTCGCTTTCCTTCCCTGTGGTTGGAAGCAACACTCAAAGCAGTGGATCCAAGACCGAACTCGCCTGCTGTGAGACTTCCGGAAGTGGGTTTGGTGGATCTTGTCGAACGAACAAGGCGTGTTGTGCAAAGAAATATTTCTGTTGTTGAATTTGATCTGACCGACGTTGCTCAGTCATTGGGTATGCCGGTATGGAAACTGCAATCGGAGCTCAGGGCTACGGGCACCAGCGTTTCCGAAATCCGCAACGAAGTGAGAAAGAAAATAGCGATCGAAAGCATTGGAACGACTGACATTGACATCGCGCAGTTTGCAAGATCGCTAGGCTATACCAGTAGCTCCAATTTTGCCCGCGCCTTTCGCAAATGGACCGGCCTCAGCCCGAGCCAGTTTCGTCGTGGCCGAGTCACCTGAACCGGCCAAATATGGCTGCTCTATGTGTCGGTTATGGCAACCCTTGGCGCAAAGGATTTCCTGACAATCCATTTCGCAGGTTAGCGAGGAACTTATTCTGGTGTTCCTGTGAACGCGAGATTCTCAGCGAGTTGTTCGTCAAGATCCAGCAACTTTCTGCGCGCGCGGACGTGGGCCCGTTCGGCCCTCAATTGGGCATTGGTCAAGGCCGAGAGAGTTGCGCGCCCGCCAAATCGCGACAAGAATCTGATGTGAAGACTACCAAATTCTGTAAGCAACGAGTCTTCTGCCGAGAGTATTGCTTCGTTGCTTCCGGGATCGCCTTGCCGGCCCGCGCGACCAGCAAGCTGGCGGTCAATGCGCCGGGCGCTATGGCATTCAGTCATGATGACATGCAATCCACCTGCCATGCGGGCCTGTTCATCCAAGAGAATATCGGTGCCACGACCGGCCATGTTCGTTGCGACCGTCACTGCGCCGGCGCGACCTGCGTCAGCTATGATGGCCGCCTCGTCCGCGTCCTGCGCGGCACTCAACACACGGTGAGTGACACCCTTTGCATCCAGTGCGGCACTGGCCGCTTCAGAAGCAGCAACAGTGCGTGTACCGATCAAAACCGGACGGCCTTGCGCCGACAGCTCCCCAGCGCGTTTTGCCACCCGCGCCCATTTTGTTGTTGCACGGGCAAAAACAAGAGGCCGCCAGGTTTTACGACGCGGGCGTTTGTGCGTCGGAATACAGACGACAGGCAATCTGAAAACAGTCCAGAACTCTCCCGCCGCCTCGGTTGCTGTGCCCGTCATTCCCCCAACGTGAATGTAACGGCGAAAAAAGCGCTGAAATGTAATCTGAGCAAGCGTGACACGACGTGTGGTGATCTCCACACCTTCTTTCGCTTCCACGGCCTGATGCAGCCCAGCCGACCATGAACGATCCGGCATAACCCGCCCGGTGTATTCGTCTACAATCTCGACCTTGCCATCACGTAATATATAATGCTCATCACGGTTATGCAGATGAATGGCATTCAGCGCAGTGCGTATGATGTCTTGGCGGATTGGCGCAGGACGCCATCTTTCTGGCATCAGCTCGGCACATTCTTCTAGCCGGTCACACCCTTTTGGCGTCAATTCGATCTGACGGTGGAGCCGATCCAGACGATAATCCCGACCGTCTTGCATCTGCAGGGCAATTGCATGGGCCGCACGGGTCGCTTCTGCTTCGATCTCGGTATCAGGCGGTGGCACGGACAAGATCAACGGCGTGCGTGCCTCGTCGATCATAACACTGTCTACTTCATCCACGATGGCAAATTGCAAACCTGGCAGGAGCAATCGGGTATTATCAAAGTAGGAACGAGCGCTCAGGCCGATGTCGCCGGTACGCCCCCCCATCGCCACGCGATCACGCAGAAAGGAAAAAGCGACCTCTTTGCCCGAAGCATAGACAATGTCAGCCCCAAAAACATCACTGCGTTCGTCATTGGAGCACTCGGGAATGACGGCTTTGCAGCTTAAACCCAAGCGCGCGTAAAGCCCTTGCATTGTTTCGGCGTCCCGCTCCGCAAGATAATCATTTGCTGTGATGACGTGCACGCGCCGCCCAGCCATCGCGGCGGTTCCCGCTGCAAGCGTAATAGCCAGCGTTTTCCCTTCACCCGTCTGCATTTCCGCAACCGCGCCATTCAATACCGCGCGAGCACCAAGGATCTGGGTTGCATAGTGGCGAAGACCAAGTTCCCGCCCGGCGCATTCGCGGATCAAGGCAAAACATTGAACAAGAAGTGCCCCGCGGGGCTTGCCCCTTGCGGCCCGCAACTGATGAGCAGCCACCTTTAACATCTGGTCAAGCGCGTCATCGGTGAGGGTCACGAGCTTGCGCCCCCGATAGAGCACCCGCCAGGCAAAGATACGGGATGGGCGTGCTTGGATGCGGCGGCGTGGCAACGTTGTGAACCTTTCGACCCACAGGTCGAGTTTCGACTTCTCGGGCTCGACAGGTGCCCGCGGGTAATACGCACCGCCAGAATGGGTTGGGAACGTCTCAGACATTGAGATCCCGCAAGAAAATCTGACGAACCGCGCGCAACAATTGTGCACCCAAGGGTGTTGGCCCATGGTCAAATCGAACCGAAACCCGCTCTCCCAATGCCCTAAGCGGCCGCCCATCTACTGGTCGAACATCAATGACAAAGATAGTACCAACCGGGGTCAACGGTTTATCTGCCGTTGGATCAATGGGAATGGGTCCCCCCGCTTCGGTTGCCAATGCCGCGCTTGGCAAAACAGGTACAGCAGCGGGTGTTCCTTGGCTCAGGCGGGCTGGTATTGCGTCCAAAGGCGCACTGGAGCGACGCATTTGAACCCCATCGATACGCCGCCGCAACAGGTCAATGTTCGCCTCTGGGATGACAACGCGAACGGTCCCCGGATCTTCCCCTATGACCCAAGCCAATGCTTCACCTTTTCGGACAAACCGCCCGACCAGGTCATCACCAGCGGGCAGCAGCAAACGGCCGGAAACCGGAGCCGTGACAATCTGTTGGCCGCGCCGCTCAACCGCCAGATGCCGTTCTTCTTCGGCCAACCCCAACTCCTGAGCAATCAGGTCGGCCTGTACCCGATCGTTTACCAAGGCGTCGAAGCGGCGCAGCCTCAACTCCTCGATCCGTGCGTCCAGCTGTTGTACATGCGCATCAAGAAGCGGATCAGCAATACGAAGAATGGGATCGCCCTGCGCAAGCGTTCGACCGGGACGCGTCAGCAGCTCTTCGACGAAGCCATCAGCACCACTTACAGCGCGAGATGCTTCGGGGGCCCGTACCACGCCGCGTGCAATTGTAGCCGACGGAACCGGCTGAACAAACAGGCCCCAGAATATGCCACCGACCAAAGCCCCGGTTACAATCAAAGCACGGGCACGGTGACCCTCCAGCCTGGGGCTACCCAGAACAAAACGAACCCCGCGAACCGCCGGCACGACCAGCAAAAGAACACCGGCCCAAAAAGCCAAAAGTAGGCCCACCTCAAAGAACATCCCCGCCACAAGCAGCATGATGGTGAGCATGATCAGATAACGGTAGATTAATGAAAGAACACCATATCCGGCGAACCACGCAGCCTCGCCCGGAGCCATAACAGGAGAAACCGCAGTACTTATTCCAAACAGATATCTCTGAGCGAGATATTGCAGGTATTGCGTGGAACGGGTGCCCAGGTTCGGAATCTCCACCAGATCCGCAAGCACATAGTAGCCGTCAAAACGCAGGAGCGGGTTGCCGTTGAAGAACAGAGTTGAAACACCCGCCAAAAGCATGACGTTCATGACCGCGGCACGCAGCAGGCCGGGTTCCATCTGCACCCAAAGAAGCACAGCGGCTCCGGCCAGAAAAAGCTCAACCATGATACCCGCGGCGGCGACGGCAGCACGCCGCCATTTGGACCGAAACGCAGAAGAGGCCGAAGCATCAACATAGGGCACCGGCATAAAGACGAGAAACATAACGCCAATCTCGTGCACCTCGCCGCCCCAATGTCGAACGGCATAGGCATGGCCCAATTCGTGGACAGCTTTGACCAATGGGTATATCGCTAATATTATCAGCAAGTTACCTGCGGTCAACGCACGGTCTGCAACATTACTCTGAAGAGCTTCAAAGTTCTGGAGCGCTACAAAAATCCCGCCACCAACAACCGCAAACCAAAACAATGCTCCGAACCAGGAAAACAACGGCCGCACCAGCCATGCCGTTGCCTGAATGAAGTTGTCTGGATCAATAACCGGGATCCGGATCGCAAGCGGGTTGCGGAAACCTGCCAGACGTTTTTTGCGATCTGCGTCGCGCCCGCGTTTTTGGATACGCTCCATATCCGGTGGAATAGCGGCATGCAGAACATCGGCACGGTGCAACCGGATCAACAGTTGAATGACATCGTGCTGCGTCGGGAGATCATCCCCCAAAACCTCGGCTGTGGAACGCCAGATTTCGTCCATCGTCCGGCGGCCGTTCATTAACCCGATAATGCGCCAGGCAGTCTCGGAAGCGCGGACATAGGCACCGCTGGCGTGGTCTTCTATCACATACCAGACCTGGCCGCGGAAAACCGACCGATGAACTTCTGCATGGGTCCGAAGCCTCGGCTTCAGGTCGGCCACCCGGTACCAGGATGGGCTATGGAGTCCCCCGGTCACGGAAGCCAGCGCCAGATTGCCATGCGCGCCCAATTGCGGAGGTCATGGGTCCAGATCATCGGCAGCGGTCTTTCATCAATGGTGATCTTTGCAATCCCCTCCATACCCGGACGCAATAGGTCGGTTTGCTGAGAAAGCTGGGCATCGACACGAAACACGTTGCGTCCGTCTTCAACCCCCGCAACCGACGTCACACGGCCTGTTTCCATTCCAAAAGTCTGGCCCGGGAGCGCCGTCAGGACAACTTCGCCGACCAGGCCTTCGGTTGCCAGTGCCAGGTCACGCTCGTCAACGGACAGAACAATCCGATAGGACTCCAACGGCGCGATTTCGTATAGAACCTGACCACGCGAAACCGGGGCTCCGACGGATTGGGCAAGATCGCCGGACAATACCACGCCGTCAAAGGGGGCACGCATTTGTGTGCGTTCCAGACGTTCTTGCAACAGCGCAATTTCCGCTTCGGTCTGACTGATCTGAGTCGCAGAAATACCGATTGCCGCCCGATCCCGAACCGCCAGGGCCGTTTCATACTCTCGCTGACGTTGGGCGCGAACGGTATTCCACCGCGCGATTTCCAAACGCAAATCGCGATCATCGAGGGCAGCCAAAACATCTCCGGCGGCAACGACATCGCCCGGGATAGCAGCCGCAGAGGCAATATACCCGTCAAGCGGCGAGGCAACAACGCGGCGGATCTCGCCTTCGACGCGGGCATTGGCCGTGATGTGAAAGGTCGCAGTGGTGTTCCAAGCGAACCAGCCAACGACCATGACAAGCAATATGACCGCTTTCAAGCCGGCCTTGCGCGGGCCAAAAACAGCAACAACACCACGGCCAATTGAGGTAAGAACCTTGACTGGAAACGCGCGATCATTGAGCCGTTTCTCCTCAAGAACCGGACCAAGAATACCTGTAACCGCCTCGACCAATTCGATTTCTTCGTCGCGAAATGGGTTATTCCCACCCCGCTCCAAAACCATGGCCCCTGTTACCTTACCGCTCCGACGCAGCGGGACAGTCAACACCGCCCGTGGAGATCCGGAATAGATCAATTCCTGATGCGCAGCGGTCAGTGTCAGGGAATCGTCCGCGTCCTGCGGCATAATGATTTGGCTGCCCTGATCAATCGCTTCGTCCATACAGTCTGCGATGCGCTGGACCAATTCGGAGGAGGACGAAAAGCTACCGCTGTGGGACAGTGACACAACTTTGGATCGGCGCAGACGTCGGCGACCCAAAGCAACGCGATCACACCCGAGGCGATCACAAAAATCGGTTATTGCTGTGGCTGCAGCCACAGACCACCGTGGTTCATCCAACGTATCAGCCAACAGTTCAACTGCGGCACGGGCCCGGGCCTGAGTCAGCGCACCTTTGGCGAGGTCACGCGCCAAAAGACCAAGTTCAATCGCCGGTAGTGCCCATTTCACGTCCTCAACAACGCTACGAAGATCAAGGTCAGCCTTGACCGGCAATTGAACCGCTACCACCCCAAAGAGTGCACCGTCACGAAGGACAGGTACACCAACGGCGCAACAGGTGTTGCCGCGTTCCTGATAGCCGCTTTTGACGATCGGTTTGCGTTGGGCGATCGTCAAATCCACCGCTGCGACCAGCCCCTCCCCGGGGTCCGTGGAGTCAGGTGCGCGGGCCGCAAGCTCGTAGGGACCAGTGTCGCGCGGGCCGAGCACCAATATGACAACATCAGCACCAAGACGCTGGCGCAATTGATCCGACCAAATCCCCCAGGCCAAACTTTCTTGGGACTCGGTGCTCAACGCCTGCGAGATCTCGCCTGCGCTGTCCACCGACCCGGCCTCTAGCTCTGGATCTGATCGTGTGTCCACCAATATCTCCCTACGGGCAGAATTTCGTCATTGCTCCACCAAGTCAACGATTTACATGGTTTTTGCGGTGCATGACTGGCCTTGGTGCACAAGCACGACACTTGCGCAACCGCTCGGAAACAATGCCTAAGAATTCGGGGATTTGAGAAGCGTCCACGGCAATATGCCGTGGACCAAATCACAGGGTAAAGGACGGGCTGCTGGTTGCCCCGGCCGCCACGAAACTTCCGGTCTCATCGTCATAGACCAAATAGGTATCGGGGTTGGAATCAGATCGGTCATCCAGCAACCAAGGTACATAGATTTCAGACTGGGCAACAATATCCAGATAACTGGCACTTCGGCCATGTTGGTCCAGATCCGCACCCAATTCGTTCCACTGCACAAAGATATTCTTCTGCGAGTTTAGCGTATTCTTGTGACCGTCGGCCAAAGCCTCATTTGTCCAGGCAATGATCTGAGGCGCGCTTGCAGGGTATCCAACCTGTGTGCTGGTGGCGTTTAGAAGGGCCGCCACAGCATGGCGCATCAATGCGTTTTCGCCCCCTCCGTTGAGATCCAGAGCTTCAACCAATGTCAATTCGGACAGGCTTGAAAACTCAACCGGTACGTCGAAAACCGTTCCCACTGTCTGATCCGGCGCATAAATCAATTCCCCATCCGACGTTGCAGGCCAGGCCGACGCATTGTGTTGAGTTGCGTTGTTTTTCCAGAATCCTGGCGTCAAACCTGCGCCTTGTCCTTGGTTCACCCCGTGGTGATGCGCCAGATCGGTATCCGTGATCGACCGATCTTGTCCCGCAAACACTGCGGCAGCGTTGCCATATGCGCCCGTCGAGGCCACGGCATCTCCAACACCCTCAGAGGTAAACAGCCACGTTTCATCAACATCAAGCAAACCGTCGTTGTCAGCGTCGCCTCCAACATAGATGGCAGCGAAATCATCGCTTGTATCGTCAGGCGTACCGGCATCGTCGATAACCCCTGTCTGCTTGTCCAGATACACGTCGCGCGTTCCGTCATTGCTGACCAGATAGGTCCAGACGAGTGGCGTGCCCTCGACAAAAATCGGGCCGGGTGCGTTGTTGGCGTCTTCCAGTTCCGTGGGGGCATAGACATCGACAGCGTTAACCGCCTTGACCAAAGTGACCCCATCAACATGTCCGACGAGCCGGGCATTGTCAGTATCCATAGCCTGACGGCCCAGATTGTCGGTCGCGACAACCGTCGCGATGTTTTCATAGTCACCTTCGACCGCAGTCCCGATCGCGGCATAGAGCCATGTTTCACCGGGATCCAGAAGCCCATTTCCATCATCGCCGGACACAAAGACCGGCGTGAAGTCATCCGACGTATCGTCCGGAGTGCCCGCATCATCAGCCAGCATGCCGACGGTTACCGAAACTTCGCCCGTGTTGGACACCAGATAGGTCCAGGTTACAGTGGAACCTGCGCTGACAGCGACCGGAACGACATCGGCGTCTTCGGCCTCGGACGGATTGAACGGATCAATTGCGTTGACAGCCTTTTCCAATGTAACCGAGATAATGTCTTCGCTCGGGGTGCCGTGATAACGGGCCAGGTCGTTGGCCGTTACCTGGTAGCCAGTGGAATCTGAGGCGCTAACGACAGCGGTATTGACGTAGTCACCCATCGTGGCGACGCCCGCGGCCGAGAACAACCAAGTTTCGCCCACACCCAGAATACCGTCACCATCGTCACCCGAAACATAAACAGGATCAAAATCATCGGATGTATCACCTGGCGTGCCCGCGTCATCTGTCAGACTGTTGATCGTCACCGGAATGTCATGGGCATTGGAGACCAAATAGGTCCAAGTCACCGGTGCGCCGACCGTAACATCGACGGGCAAGATATTGGCGTCTTCGGCCTCCGTGGGATTCAGTGGATCAGCAGCATTGATGGCCTTCACGAGCGTCACAACCGGCACTTCTGGTTCCGCAATGCCCGTATAATGCGCCAAGTCGGTATCGTTCACCGCTGTTCCGACGGGATCAAACGCCGTGACTGTAGCAACGTTTACATAACCGCCCAGAATGGCGTTCTCCGATGCGCTGAACAGCCAGGTTTCATTGGTGTCGAGCACACCATCGTTATTGGCATCACCCGAGACAAACACCGGATCGAAATCGTCGCTCGGGTCGGTCGGAGTTCCTGCGTCATCTGTCAGGACAACATTTGTCAATGCCGTGGTTCCCGTATTCTCGACCAGATATGTCCAAGTTACGGTATCACCCGCAACAACGGTTGGGCCACCAGGTGTATTGGCGTCTTCGGCGTCAGTGGGGTTCAGTGGATCCGCTGCATTGACAGCCTTGGTCAACGTCACCTCAGGGGCAAGTTGAACACCGGTGTGGTGGTTGAGATCCGTGTCCGAGGCCGTACGCCCATAGATGTCACTGACAGTCGCCGAAGCTTCGTTAACATATGCACCTTGCGCAACCGTACCGAACAGTTCGGCCAACCAGGTTTCACCCGGATCAAGAAGGCCGTTGCCATCGTCACCAGACACATAGATCGGCGTTTCGTCATCGGTTGGGTCACTTGGTGTCCCCATGTCATCAGTCAATGCATCAAGGCTGACTGAAACAACGCCATTGTTGGTAACGAGGTAGGTCCAGCGGATCGGAGAACCGATGTCCAAAAGCGGGCCGGGACCGGTGTCAGCATCCTCGGCAGTTGTCGGGTTCAACGGGTCAGCGGCGTTGATGGCTTTTTCGACAACGACCGATGGTTCAGGATCGACGATGATCTGGCCAATATGATGGTTCTCATCCGAAGCGCTGATTGCCGGACCGCGGGTTCCGCGAGCTGTGACCGTTGCAGTGTTCGAGTAAGCCCCTGCCACCACTGTGTAATCTGCTACATCTTCCGACGTATAAAGCCAGACTTCGCCCTGATCGAGAAGCCCGTCGTTGTTTAAATCACCCTCAACAAAGACCGGATCAAAGCTGGACCCGTCAGAGCCGGTATCGCTCAGAGAGACATTTCGCAATGCTTCATCCCCCGAGTTGGAGACCAGATAGGTCCAAACCACATCGGTACCCACGGCGAGTTCGACTGCATCAATTTCCGAATCCGCGTCTTCAGCCGAAGTCGGGAACCACGGATCAACGGCATTGATTGCCTTCTCCAGCTGAATTCCCGGTGTGTCGCCACCAGGATTGCCACCACTGGGTTCTGCCGGTCCAGTCGGTGTCGACCCAGCGGCCGTCTGTAACGGGACGCGAACCGTATCGTCTTCGGGACCACCCGCGCTGTCATAAGCTCCGCGACCATTGCCAGGTTGCGGATCGCGCGGCGCACCATGCTGGTCATTCCATGCCGGATCCTGTGGTGTGACCATCGCGATCACGTCATAAGCTTCAACCCTGCTGGTGGCGGCACCCGTGGCTTCGGACAGATCCAACAGGAACTCGACCACATGCGGCGATGGCAATCGGTTCACCGCCGGTGCCCCAAACCGTGAGAAAGGCACGATGAAGCTGTTGAACTCACCGGTCCAGTCAAACATTCGATCCGTACCAGAGTTGCCAATCAAAACATCCCGGCCGCCTCCACCAAATGCAAAGTCAGCCGCGCCGCCGGTGCTTTCCGGAGTCACCGCGCTGTCGGACGTATCGTTCAACCCACCATTCGTTCCGAGATTATCGTCCAGTTGATGGTAATCGTCACCCCAGCCGCCGAACATCCGATCATGGCCAGTCCCCCCAAACAGCACATCATTGCCATAGCCGCCAAAGATCGCATCCTTGCCGTCTTCGATCAGTACGGCATTGGCGTCAAACGTCAGGAAATTGAGGAAATAGTTCTCGATGATGGGACGGGGATTTTCCGGATCGTAGAACGTTTGATACGTGCCAGTCACACGGTCATAGAAGTCGGTCAGAATGCCTGTCGCGCTATCATAGAGCATCGGCGCATTGGCGATGGCGCGAGTATCCTGATGGAAGATCGCCAAAGCCTCGGCCCCCGAGGCTGCATCGTCACCAGCACCAGCGTGGATGAAATCATCACCCAGACCACCGTAGATGATATCGGCCCCGCCTTCTTCGGGCAAAATCGCATCGACCGTCACTTTGAGGTAACCAGCCAGATCCACCTCGGCACCAATCCAGGGACCCGGAATCGAAAGGGTCTGTTGTGCCTCTGCCGAGATGCCGTTCAGGGGCTCTGCAACACCGTTTCTGCTGACACGGATTACACCATCATCGCCAACAAGACCGTCTTCGCCAGTGCCACCAAAGATCCGGTCATCTCCTGTTCCACCCTGAATCTGATCATCGTGACCATTGCCATAAACCACATCATTTCCTGTCATGGCGTGGATTACATCGTCGCCATCCTCGCCATAGATGAGATCGCTTGCACCCAGGCTGCCGGTGTCCGTTCCAGGCGTATAGTCCAACAAAACCGTTGCCCGCGGGATCAACCTGATGTCACCGCGCGGATGCGGCTGCGACGGATCCGAGATATCGTTCCCGATATCTGACGTTGTGTCATAGGCATAGGTGAGCCAGCCGTTGGCATCGTCAACGAGATCAAAGATGTTGCCGTTGTCACCCAATATGACATCCGCATCGCGCCCGTGGTTTGATGGTTCATCAAGGAGGCTATCGGCATCAGACCCCAGAATATCCATCGTGATTTGAGTCCCGGCACCGCCGAAAATCGTATCCTCACCGTCAGGTCTCAGATCTGGCGTAACCAATGTATAAAGCGATGAGCTGCCACCAATCAGGTCGTCCTGACCCAGACCTCCAAAGATCAGGTCGTTGCCACCGCCGCCTTCGATGTAATCATCGCCGTCGGTTTCCTCCTCAAAGGACGGCACCAGAACAAGCGTTCCGCCAAGCGCGCGGACAGCCGAGACTGGCGTCGGCAGGATTGCTCCGTCTCCCTGAACGGAATCGTCGCCAAGCTGCGCAAAGATCTTGTCGTGCGAGGCCCCGCCAGCGATGTCGTCATTGCCGAATTGACCATCGTTACGCGCCTCATAGCCAAAGCTGTGGTACAGTTCCGTTATCTCAAAATTAACCCAGGGTGCTTCTGCATGACGGGGATCGGAAAACAACGTGACGGTATCGACATTGGCCGACCCATCACGGTTGTAAATTGTCGGGTCTGTTAGCTGAACGATACGCGCGTCCTGGGATTGGAACGGACCGATCGGGCGCTGAATCAAAGTGACGTTGTCACCAAAAATCAGATCTTGATGGGCACCGCCGTCGATCCGGTCGGTACCCGGGACGCCGCCAGCGACACGGTTGGCCCCGCCAATCAGAATGTCCCGGCCACTGTTGCCAAAGATCTGATCATCGCCGCCGTTGTCAATTTCCAAGCTCGCAATCTCGACGATCACGTCATAGGCGGTGGTGCGGATGCGCAGCGGCGGTTCAATCACGTTGATCCGGCCATGATCGCCGAACACCACGTCATCATCGGCACCGGCCACGATCAAATCGTCGCCAACAATCATTCTGTCACCCGCATCGGACAACAGCGCGCCTGCAACGGGAACAGTCAGAACCGGGCCAGCCAAAGCGCGTTTTTGATCGATGGTCAGCGTGTCATCATTGTAAACGGTAATGTCGCCAAAAATATCGACATTAAAGCCGCTGTCGCCCCAGATCTGATCAATTCCAGCTCGGCCAAAGATAGCATCATTGCCACCGCCGCCGGCCAGATGATCGCCTTGGAGGCTGCCCATTATCAGGTCATCATTGGCACCACCATAGGCCGTGATCTTGCCCGCGTTGCTGCCTGCAGTAACAACACTATCAAAAGTGCCATCTGGCAGACCAGCACCGTCTTCGAGCAAAAGTGTCAGCCCATCGGTCGAAATCGACGCGATACGGAAGCTGCCGGTTGCGCCGTTTTCCAGTTCCAGTTCAATAGCACGCCCCGCACGGAAACCCGCATCGACCCAGCTGGATAACGACGCAATGGTCATGGCCGTTGCGTCCAGCGTCAGCGCTCCAACCAGTTCAGCATAAACAAGGATCTCGTCCTGGCCTGCGATCAGGAACGGATCGGCAAGCGGCATTACAAAGCTGGACCGGATATCGGCCAGTTCTGCGTTTGTGAAGGGCGGGAAGGGTTTTTCGCCAAAGTTGCGACCCACATTGTCGTCGCCTTCGCCCGAATAGAACACACCGTCTTGCGACGTATCGCCATAAATCACGAGCAGCGATTCTGAACCGCCGCCGTCATCAACAATGATCGAGTCACCGTCACCAGCATCGCGGTTTCCGCCGCCATGGATCATGGTGAGGCCACCGTAGATTGCGGTTTCGTCATTCTGGCCAGCGGTTGTGGGCTGCAACGTTCCATCAATGCGCAAATTGTCGTTGCCCTTGCCCATCATGATGTTGAGAATCTCGATGCTGGACAGCAGCGGATCAGTTCTGAAATTGCCTTCTGAATCGACCACCTGTGTACCAAAGGAGATACCGCCCGGCACCGTAGCGGGTTCGCCGAAGTCGGCCTCGGGGAAGCTCAGATCAACCGCCATGCCAAAGCCGGTCAGACCAGTGGACGTCAGAACACCATTTTTGTCCTCCTGCGAGGCATCGTCAAAGATGTTCAAAACATCAATTTGCGCCTCTTCGTCAGGCTGCGGGCCGATATCGACAGCTTCGCCCGGTGTCTCACCCGGCAGGATGATTGCCTGGATCAGCGTCCGGTCAGCACCTGTCGCGCCGCCTTCGACCGAAAGCGGTCCCTGAATATTGGTCAGGCGGTGCACCGATGAAAACGACATCTTGTTCCGCAAATCGGGCGGAAGCGTGTAGTCATCATTGAATTCGACGGTGATTTCGACTTCGGTTGCCCAGTTCGTGTCATCAAACTGGATAGCATCTGCAACACGAACCACACGCACCGTGCCAGTGTCAGCCGTCAGCGCAGCGGAAGGAGTCAACCGCAGGAATTCCCGGTCATGTACATCCAACTCCAGCAGGGCAATCTGATACAGACCGGCATTGGGTCCTCCGGTAATGCGGATCTCATGGCCCGGCAGGAACCCATCAGCAAACCAGCTACCGCCGTCAGTCCGTGTGATTGTATCTCCGTCGATAGTGACACCATCTTCGACAATGGTTTCATCGCCAAAGATCACCTGACCATTAAACAGTGCATCAATCGTCACCTGACCAAGCGACACCTCGGTGTCGGAGCCAACATCAAAACTGGCACCTGCAAAGGTGATCGCCGTATCGGTAACTGCTGTCACTTCATAAGATTCTTCGGTGCCCGTGTCATTCGCAGCGCTATTGGAAATCGCGATGCGGTCTCCGACATTGACAAACGCATCGAGGAACGACCCAAGGTCGGTGCGGGTCACGGTATCACCCAGGAATGAAACGGGACCTTCAAAGAATTCCGCAACCTCGAATTTACCCACATCTACGTTATCAAGAAGCCGGTCGCTATTGTCCGATGTGTCAATCGCACCGACAATGGATGCCTGCCCGTCGGTCAACAGTGGAATGGTGACGATCTCGCCTGGATTGGGTGCCGAGGTCAGACGCAGCGTATAGTCGTCAGTCTCGAGCGGGGTCACCAAAGTGTTCCCTGCACTTTCTGTGATAACAACGCCCGGTGTGTCATTGTCGAGCACCTTGACCGGCAACAGCTGGCTGGCGACACCGTCAAAGGTCCCGCCCGTGGATACTACGGTTGCCTCGATCTGCAGACCACGCGGATCTTCGGGACGTGTGTCATCAATCGCAGTAAGGGTAACATATTTGACTGTATCCCAGTCCGACGCGTTGAATGAGACAGTCGGCGTGTCAAAGGACAGCTGAGCATCGGTTTCCGGTGCAAAGATCTCTGCCAGCGACACAGTGACGGTTTCGCCGGCGTCAGGCGCTCGGGTAAGCGTTACGCCAACCCGATCCGTGAACCCTTCGGGCCCTTCCAGAACGCGGGTGTCAAACCCATCATGGGACAGAATCACATCGGCCCGATCATTGTCCTGCACTGTGACCTGAACATTTCGAACCGCCAGCCCGTCATACAGATCTACTGCATCCTGATCGCTGCCACTGTCATTCACCGCTTGGACAGAATGGCTGATGACGACCTTGCGTTCGCCTTCTGCCAGTGTGTCGTCCGACGCCGCCACCCAAATGGTCTGAGCATCCGACCAATTGGTCGAATCAAAGACAAGTACCGTATCTCGGGTTGGCACGATTTCGTCCACACCGTTAACCGGGATCGTATCGTCAAAATCGCCATCAGCGGTGCCTAGCAGAATGGAATCTCCGCCATCCGGCACGCCATCACCATTCCGATCCAGGAAAATCCGTGGTGCTTCGGTTGGATCCCACGCGTCTTCGTCATCCGAAGACCGAGCAGCAGAAACCGTAATGTAGACGCGCGTTCCCGCCGCAATGGCTTCGTTCAGAGAAATCTCGTACCGATCCCCGAAGTCGCCTTCGCGCACCACAGAGTAGCCGTCCTCTGTACCGTCATCCGCAACTTCACGGATCCGAACCGGGCCGCTGCTGTCTCCGGCTACAGTCATCTCCACACCTTCGACCGCGAGGCCGGCAAAACGGCCGTCGCTGAGGATACTATGATTGATAACCGAGCTTTGCCCTTCCAATCCCGCACTGCTGATCGATTTGGTAACATCGCCAGCGACATTGACCACGTCACTGCCCAGGTTGCCGATGATCCGCACCGCGACACCAATGGGTGTAGACAACACAAAGAATTCGTCGTCACCTTCCAGGCCATCAACCTCGAGAACTTCGATATTTTCGAAGTTCACGTTGAGACCGCCACCAAATATTCCATCCTCGCGTATCACAAAGGCGTCGCCGAATTCGGTCCCCAGAATGACCACTTTGTCATACCCGGCCCCGCCATCGATCGATACTGGCGCATTCAGGTTATAGGTTACCTGATCCTCGCCGGTGCCCGTGTTGATGATGTTGCGTCCGGCTACTGAATACTGGTCGATAATCGGATTGAAATTCTCATCCGCCAGCGCAAAAGCACGCACAACGAAAAGATCATTGCCCGCGTCCCCTTCGAGCCGGATTTCAGCCTTGTTGGAGTAGACTGTGAATGTATCGCCGCCGTCGCCACCTTTGGCCACCAATGCCTGGGACGGGCCAGCCGTGATATAGCCACGGGTTGTTCGGATAATATTTGACGGTTCGTCACCCGGAACGGCCCCAAGATGGAAGGTAGCGCCTTCGGGGGTGTCGGCATCCAGAACGCCATGGAATTGGCCGATCTGGAATCGGTCTGCGCCGGGACCGGCGTCCAGAGTCGTAATCGTGCTGTTGCCATCGACAGCAAACAGATCGGACCCTCCAAGGCCAAAGACTGACAGGCGGCCATTGACGGCACGGTCGTAGTTAACCCGCTGTACATCAGCGGGCCTGTCAGAGGTTGTTTGTGCCTGATCAATGGCATTGTCCAGCGAAACGTCTGTGCCATCTGCATCAGCATGAAGCAGAGTCACAAAAGACGGCCTGTCGGACGTGCGGTTTTCGATAGATGTGATTTCCCGCATCAAGAAAAGGTCGGCTCCATCAGAGCCGGTGATCGCAAGCGTATCGGTCCCGTCGTTCCGGGCTCCGGTGTCGAGCACATTGATAACGTAATCGCGCTGTTCGCCGTAGGTCCCCGTTGTATTGACGACGTAAACGTCGGTGTCTTCTTGACCATCAAGATCCAACGTGTCCCGCACACCGCTATCGCGATAAGTATTCATCGTCATCAACGTGTTGACGGTGATCTCGTCTTCCTGTCCGGCTGTCTGAATGTAACCCTGAGTGTCGAGCTGAAGCGAATTGACCGTGACGAGGTCGACATCACCACCCGATTGCAAAAGGAACTGATCGCCAGTCTGATCGCCACGCGTCACAATGCGGCCAGTCAATTCGGCGCTGCTGCCATAATCCGGATCATTGTCAGTGCCCGCGCGGGCAGACCCGGTGCGCGTGGTGTCAAGCTGGGCGGTAATCGTTGTCCCAGCGATAATCAGGCTGTTTGATTCCATCGACAGATTGTCGCCAACCCACAATGCAACCGACGTGCTGGCATCAACTGTGGTGCTGGCAAAAGTTTCCACCGCGTTTTGCACAACAAGCCGCGAGCCGTCGGGGAGCAGGTAAAGATCTTCTGCCGGAGCCAGAATGTCCCGCGGTAAAATCCGTGGCACTTCGGCATGCGCGTAAGGCGATGCCGGCAGTGTTGGTACGACGGGTGTATCTGGAATGGTCAAACGCACAGCACCGCCAGTTGAAAGAGCATAAAGCAAATTCAACTCGTTCGCTGTTTCGGTCAAATACACGCCCACATCGGCGTCCGCCGTGACGATGCCCGAGAAGTCCCCCAAAATACCGGAATCTATATCAAAATCATCCGCAGACAGACCAATCGTCCCAAAATCAGCAAGCAAATGAACATTTCGGCCGCTGACGTTGTCACCTTCGCTTGCACCCGAGTTCGAGTCCAGAATAGACCCGGCCCGCGCCGTCAAGGTGACGTCTCCCAGGGCAGAGGCCACGCTATTCACCCGCATGGAGCCAGCGGTTTCCGTGATCCGGGCGGTTTGTTCGGCGGTGGCGGTCAGAACGCCAGATTGCGTCGCGCCCAGCACGTCATCAACAAGGTTTGTTTCAAGGAAGTCGGCATCGGTACCGATACCGCCAGCATTGGCGGTCAACGTGATATCCACGCCTCCCACATCCCACGGGTCGACCGTACCATCGGTCGGATCCGAATCCAGAATATTACGCGGTGCCTCAAGTGTAACATGGCCCGCCGAGGAATTGATGCGACCGACACGCAGATCATCCAGATCATTGGACAGAACAGCGTCAATCTCAGTTAGCGTAATGTCGTCATTTGTCGCGGCATCAATATAATGCGCGCCGTCCCCATCAAGGTCGCCTTGAAGGATGTTTGTGTTCGACACAATGCGAAGATCATTGTCACCGGCACCGCGTATGGTGGAACCATCAGAATTTGTTCCATTCACAGTAATCCGACTTCCGGCTTCGACCAGATCAATGTCCCATGTTGTGGTGGTCAGTTCAGTCGCATTGGCTGAATACCCCGCTCCTGGCCCCAAATCCGCGTCAGGTGCCGGCGAGGTCGGATCATCGTAAAAGAATTCAAAGTAGGTTCCATCGTCATCCGTGTCTCCGTCGACCAAAACGCCTGCGCCTTGCCCATTGACGTTTTCGCGGACTGCGGACCGGAGCGAAAGCGTTGCCTCGGTGGCGGCGGCTACAACTCCGATTGCGACAGTGGTTGTTGCAGCGGTTGTGTTCCCGGTGCGCAGACGCATACCAAGATCCAACCAGATATTGTCCCCGGACGCGCCATACAATGACTCGTCTTCAGTGGCGAGGCGGGTCAAATCTACTCGGATTGCATCAGCCGCGGTGCCTATGTCACCCGACGTGGCTTCAATCCCATGGAACAGGGACACAATTTGGGTCGAGGTACCCGCGGCAACCGTAGACGCCCGTGTCAGGGTCAATGTATCGCCGTTGAAAGTGGCAATTTGGTGCACGGTATCACCAACACGGATCAGCCCACGCTGCGAAACCCCAAGTTCAGACCAATCCCGACCATCTGTTCGGACCAGTTCGACAGCACCGGCAGCGCCAACCTGAGCAGTGATTTGCAATTCGGCAACCGTGTTGCTCATGAACTCCGTGTCACGATAGCTGCGATCAAAATCCGCGTCCCCAAGCGTGTTGGTCCGGATCACAGCGCCTTCGGTTAGGATGTCACCCCCTGTGTTGAGTATGCGGGTTTCTCCCAACGGGTTCTCCAGCGACGCACCATTGACGTTGCTGCCGGCCAACACAATGTCCCCTGCCCCCAGGTTACGGATATCAATCAGGCCGCCGCTCAACGTTTCCTTGATCGAGAACTGCATCGCGCTTGCAGAAGAATCCAGGTCGACCAGTTTAACGCGCGCCTGCCCTGTTTGACCAACCATGTCGATCCGGTTCACGACGAGGTCGAAATCAGACTGGTTCGTCAGACGAACCTCGGCAAACCCCCTCAAAACACGCAGTTCAGTCCAATGTTTGCCACCGACAACACCATTCTCCTGCGAGATATACCCGCCGGGCGCGTTGAACACGACAGACCCAAGGTTCGAAGCAATAATATCTTCGACTTCTATCCGGTCACTGCCGTTGAAATCATTGAAAGCGTCCGTTCCAATCTCTGGCAGGATAAAGTTGCCGCTATCGTCCATTAGTCGGACGTTATAAGCGCGCACCACTTCACCGCTGGCATCAACCACCAGTTCTGGAGATGGCCCGGCGCTGATCTCGATATCGGAGTCCCATTCGACTGACGACCCAACGTCATCGACGCTGACATAGACCGCAAGATCATTGTAGCCCGGATAAGTATTCAGGGCACTGGGTGGAACGTCATTGATATGGACATTCACGTCCCCAATCAAACGCGGCGCTGCAAAGATCGTGGCGCCGGCGTCGCCGTCCAAAATGACACTTGTACTGTTGCCACTGGGAGAGGTCCCAGTCCCAAGGCCAATGCCCCAGAACACAGCCCGATGATCGTTGTCATAGCTATAACCTGGCCGCTTGACTTCAAAATCAACACCACGACGGCCCTGAACCAAAGTGCCATCAACCAATGGATCGTGACCGGTGCCCAAATGCCCTTCGATCCGAACGGAAGAGTCATAGTCAAAGGTACTGTAAGATTCGGCCCGCGTGCCGCCAAACAGTCCCCCGGCTTCGGCGCGTGCATAGCTGTCCATCGTCAGGTTACCCGACAATACGCTCGAAGTCGGGCCACCAAGAATGCCGAGATTGGCGCTGACATCAACAGTTTCGGCGTCAATCGCGGCTCCATC